>JBOGGH010000219.1:0-5205 GCA_050743905.1 Acidimicrobiales bacterium | reverse complement strand
CCCACCACCTCGGCGGCGGCCGCCTCCCGGGCACCGGCGTCCATCGGCTCGAACGCCTCGGCGGCGCGCAGCACCCGCGGCAGCATCGCCAGGTCCCCCGGCGTGCAGAAGGCGTGCACCCCGGGCACCGACAACGTGAACCGCACCCCCCGCTCGATGCCCGACGCGTCCTCGTACGGCTCGTACCACGTCGCCGCGGTCCTGGGCCGGCCGGCCCAGGGACGGGCGGCCACGGCCTTGATGGCCATCACCCCCACGTCACGGGCGGCCGCCTCGTCCAGCAGCAGCTCGGCGTCGCGCCGGTACCCGGGATCGGCCCACAGGCGGCCGTTGACCGGGAACATCACCGTGTCCAGGTCGTAGCGCCGGAGCGCCTCCAGGTGCGCAGCCGGCGCCGACATCTCGTGGCCGGTCACGCCCACCCAGCGGCAGAGCCCCTCGTCACGCGCCCGGAGCACGGCCTCCATGGCGCCGGCGCGCCGGTCCAGCTCGTCCACGCTGGTGACCGCGTGGAGCTGGTAGAGGTCGAAGGCGGCGCACCCGAGCAGGGCCAGGGACGCCTCCAGCTCCCGGCGGGCGCCGCCGGCACCCGGCTGCAGCGTCTTGCACCCCACGAAGAGGCGGTCCCGCACCGCCGGGACCAGCGGGCCCAGCAGCTTCTGGGACCGCCCGTACTGCGGGGCGATGTCCAGGTGGTTGACGCCGGCGGCCAGCGCGGCGTCGAAGGCCGCCCGGGCCTCCTGGGGCGGCGTGTCCCAGAAGGCCGCCGCACCGAGGACCGCCAGGGACGAGCGGTGGCCGGTGCGCCCCAGGCGGCGGGTGTCCACGCTCCGCACGGTAGCGCCGTCCGGGCCGGTGGCGCCGGGCGTGGGCCGCCAGGCGCCGGCGGCCAGGTCCCGCCGCGACCGTCCGGCGATCGCCAGCCGGTAGGTCTCGCAATGGCCCGACGCCTTCCGGACCGGGATCGTCTGCGATGGCCCCTGGTGGGGGGAGCCGGTCAGCTCGGCCGTCCCCTACCTCCGTGCCCTCGTCCTCGATCACCGCCGGGTAGGGACCCGGCCACGCAGTGTGAGCCGCGTCCGCCCTGTGGTGCCCTTGCCCCGAACCTCAGTGCCGCGGGCGCGATGGTCGCACCACGTCGATGTCGGTCGCAACAAAGTCCTCCCCCGTGCACAGCACAGGATGGCCAGACCGCTCGGCGAGACCGCCGGACCGGCACCCGCCTCCGGCACCCGTGGCCTGCTCAGCCGGTGACGGCCACCGTGACCTCGATCTCCACCGCCCCGCGGCGCGGCAGGGCGGCCACGCCGACGGCCGACCGGGTGTGCCGACCGGCCTCGCCGAACACGT
The DNA here is from genome assembly GCA_050743905.1 of Acidimicrobiales bacterium. GTDB lineage: Bacteria > Actinomycetota > Acidimicrobiia > Acidimicrobiales > RAAP-2 > JBOGGH01. The sequence goes on along the minus strand of JBOGGH010000219.1, from coordinate 3,855 downwards.
CGGCGAGGACCCGGCTGGCGCCGTCCACCACCGCCGGCTGCTGGTGGAAGTCCGGCGCGGACGCCACGAACCCGGTCACCGTGAGGACCCGCTCCACCCGGTCCAGGGACTCGAGCGCCTCCTCCAGGACGGCCAGGGCGTTGAGCGCGCAGACTGCGGCCGCCTCGGCACCCTCCTCCACCGTGACGTCCTTCCCCAGGTGCCCCAGGCAGGTGAGCTCGCCGGCGATCCGCGGGAGCTGGCCGGAGGTGCGGGCCACCCCGCCGTGCACCACCACGGCGTCGAGCGGGTGGTGCGGCGGGTGGGGCCCGTGGAGGGTGAGCCCCAGCTCGGCCAGCCGGGCGCGCACCCGGCCGTCCCCGGCGCCCGACGGGGCGCCGGCACCGTGGCCGGTCAACTGTTGGTCCGCAGGTACTGGTAGACGCTGGCGAAGCTGGCGTCCACCTTCTCGGGGAGGTGATGGACAGCACCGAGCTGGCGGGCGCCCCAGATGATCTTGGCGCTCCGCTCCACCAGGGCGGTGATGTGCATGGCCTTCTTCACTGTGGGGGCCACCGCCACCATCCCGTGGTTGGCGATCAGGGCGGCACCCCGTCCCTCCAGGGCCTTGACCGCCTGCTCCCCCAGCTCGTCGGTCCCGCTCATGGCGTACTCGGTGCAGCGCACGTCGCCGCCGACGTAGACGGAGAACTCGTCGATGCAGGCCGGGAGGGGCTGCTGGGCCACGGCGAACATCGAGGCGTGCACGGCGTGGGAGTGGATGACCGTGGCGACGTCGTCGTAGGCGGCCAGGCAGGCCAGGTGCAGCAGCTTCTCCGAGGACGGCGGGCGGTCGCCCGAGACCACCTCGCCCTCCGGCGAGATGACCACCAGGTCCTCCAGGGTCATCTCCCGGTAGTCCAGGGAGGAGGGCGTGATGCAGATGGTGCCGTCCTCCTGCCGTGCCGAGATGTTGCCGGCGGTCCCCTCCACCAGTCCCTTCTCGAGCAGCTCCTTCGCCGCCTCCAGCACCTGCCGGGGCGCGTCCTCCACATAGCGGGCCATGGTCCGAGTCCTCCTGGGTGCGCTGTCGCCTGCCGAGATGGTAGTTCGCCCCACGGTGCGCCGCCTGACGCCGATGTCAGGGTCGCGGGGGCGGGGATATGCTCCGGGCCCATGGGACTTCTCCAGGGACGGGTGGCCGTGGTGACCGGCGCGGGACGGGGCATCGGGCGGGACATCGCCCGGTGCCTGGCCGCCGAGGGCGCCAGCGTGGTGGTGAACGACGTGGGGGTGTCCCTCGGCGGCGAGCAGGAGGCGGCGGAGGACCCGGCGGCCCAGGTCTGCGCCGAGATCGAGGCCGCCGGCGGGCACGCCGTGCCCAACCACGACTCGGTCAGCGACTTCGAGGCGGCCGGGCGCATCGTGGGCACCGCCGTGGACGCCTTCGGCACGATCGACATCCTGGTGAACAACGCCGGCATCGTCCGCGACCGCACCCTGGTGAAGATGGACGAGACGGACTACGACGCCGTCGTGGCGGTCCACCAGAAGGGCACCTTCAACACCACCCGCCACGCCGCGCCGGTCATGAAGGACGCCGGCTACGGCCGCATCGTGAACATCACGTCCTCGGCCGGCCTGCGGGGGAACTTCGGCCAGACCAACTACGGTGCGGCCAAGGCGGCCATCATGGGCATGACGTTCGTCTGGGCGCTGGAGCTCGGCCGGTACGGGGTCACCGTGAACGCCTTCTCCCCCTCCGGCTACACGCGGATGACCGAGGGCCTGTACCGGGGGGCGGCCCCGCCGCCGGACCAGGACCCGGCCCTGAACGCGCCGATGATCGCCTTCCTCGCCTCCGAGGGCGCCTCCTACGTGAACGGCCAGGTCCTCGGGCGCACCGGGTACGCCTACACGATGTTCCAGACCCCCCGGCAGGTGGCGGCGATGTGGCGCGAGGGTGGCTGGTCGCCCCAGCAGGTGGCCGACCACTTCCACGACGTCCTGGGCCAGCACCTCCAGCCGGTGGGCATGCCGGCGCACCCCCTCCTCGGCAAGAAGGACTAGGTCCCCCGGCGCCCGCCTCCCGCTAGGGTCGGGACGGGTGGATCCGGGAGGCCGCGGGGGCGGCGCCCGGCGGGACTGGAGGTCGCCGGTGGAGGTCAGGGACAGGCTCTACATCGACGGCGGCTGGGTGCCGCCGCACGGTGCGGGCATCCACGAGGTCGTGGACTCCAACACCGAGGAGGTGATGGGCAGGGTCCCCGAGGGCACCGTCGACGACGTGGCCCACGCGGTGGAAGCGGCCGTGGAAGCCTTCCCGGGCTGGTCGGCCACGCCCGTGGACGAGCGGGCCAAGCTGCTCGGCCAGGTCGCCGAGGGGCTGGCCGCCCGGGGCGAGGAGATCGCCCGGACGATCTCGCGGGAGGTCGGCATGCCCGTGGGCCTGTGCGGCCCGGTCCAGGTGGGCCTGGCCCGCTCGGCCTTCGCCGACGCGGCCGGGCAGGTGGTGGCGCTCGCCTGGGAGGAGGAGGTCGGCACCTCGCTCGTGGTGCGCGAGCCCGTCGGCGTGGTGGGCGCCATCACCCCGTGGAACTACCCGCTCTACCAGGTTGCCCTGAAGGCGGCCGCGGCGATGGCGGTGGGCTGCACCGTGGTCCTGAAGCCGAGCGAGGTGGCCCCGCTGAGCGCCTTCGCCCTGGCGGACGTGGTGGACGAGGTGGGGCTCCCGCCGGGCGTGCTCAACATGGTCACCGGTCCCGGGCCCATCGTGGGCGAGGCCATCGCCTCCCACCCCCAGGTGGACATGGTGTCCTTCACCGGCTCCACGCGGGCGGGCAAGCGGGTGATGGAGCTGGCCGCCGGGACGGTGAAGCGGGTGGCCCTCGAGCTCGGAGGCAAGTCGGCCAACGTCCTGCTGGAGGACGCCGACCTCGACGCCGCCGTGCCGTCGGGCGTCTTCGGCTGCTTCATCAACTCCGGCCAGACCTGCTCGGCCCTCACGCGCATGGTGGTCCCCCGCTCCCGGCTCGCCGAGGTGGAGGAGAAGGCCGCCGCCGCCGCCGGGGGCTACGCGGTGGGGAGCTCGCTCGATGCCGGGACCCTGTTGGGGCCGCTGGTGTCGGCGGCACAGCGCGACCGCGTCCTCGGCTACGTCCGGACGGGGATCGAGGAGGGCGCCAAGCTGGTCACCGGCGGCCCCGAGGCGCCCGAGGGGCTGGGCACCGGCTACTTCGTCCGCCCCACCGTCTTCTCCGAGGTGACGTCGGACATGACGGTCGCCCAGGAGGAGATCTTCGGGCCCGTGCTCGTCATCCTCCCCTACGACACGGAGGAGGAGGCCGTGCGCATCGCCAACGCCACGCCCTACGGGCTGGCCGGCGCCGTGTGGTCGGCGGACCCCGCACGCGCCGAACGGGTGGCGCGCCGGCTCCGCACCGGCCAGGTGGACATCAACGGCGGCGCCTTCAACCCCTCGGCGCCCTTCGGCGGCTACCGCCAATCGGGCATCGGCCGCGAGCGGGGCCGCTACGGGCTCGAGGAGTTCCTGGAGGTCAAGGCGCTCCAGCGCTGACCGTCCGGCGCACCCGGCGTCACGCTGCGTCGGTTCACCGGCGGCAGGCGGCGGCGTCGTACACTCCCGCCGGTGAGCCGGGGTCCGGTGGTCGTCGCCCGTGCCGGGGCGGCGGCCTGCGCCCTCGGCCTGCTGCTGCTGGCGTTCGTGGCCTACCAGATCTGGGGCACCGCCCTCTACGAGTCCCAGGCGCAGGCCCGCCTCCGGCGCCAGCTCTCCCGCGAGCTCGGGCACGGGACCGGGCACGCCGCCCGGGACGCCGCCGGGCCCGACGGCTCGAGCGGTCCGGCCTCGCGCCC
>JBOGGH010000218.1:0-5207 GCA_050743905.1 Acidimicrobiales bacterium | reverse complement strand
TGCCTGCGGTCGTGCGGGTTCGGCCGCTCCATGGAGCTCGCCTGGCCGGACCATCCCGTCTACCCCTCCTACGGCTACACGATCACCCGGCACGACCTGGACGGGCTGGTCGCCGAGCGGGCCGTGAAGGCCGGGGCCACCCTCTGGCAGGGGACCGAGGCGGTGGCGCCGCTGGTGGCCGGGGACGGGAGCGCCGCTCCCCCGGGGACGCTGCCGCCGTGCGAGGGGGCGGTGGTGCGCGACCGCGACACCGGCCGGACCAGGGAGGTGCGCGCCCGATACCTGGTGGTGGCCGACGGCGCCAACTCTCGGGTGGGACGCGTCCTCGGGACGGCGCGGGAGCGGCGGCACCCGCTCGGGATGGCGCTGCGCGGCTACTACCGCTCGCCCCGCCACGACGACCCGTACATCGAGTCCCACCTCGACATCCGCGACGCCAGCGGCAGCGTGGTCCCCGGCTACGGCTGGATCTTCCCCATGGGGGACGGCCGGGTCAACGTGGGCGTGGGCCTGCTCTCCACCGACCAGCGGTGGAAGGGCGTCAACACGTCCCGGCTCATGGACGCCTTCGTGGACTGGGCCCCGGCGAGCTGGGAGCTGTCGCCCGCCACCTCGTGCGGGCCGCCCACCGGCGGCAAGCTGCCCATGGGCCTCGCCGTGGGCCCCCACGCCGGCCCCACGACCGTGGTGGCGGGCGACGCCGGCGGCTCGATCAACCCGTTCAACGGCGAGGGGATCGCCTACGGCTACGAGACCGGCCGCCTGGCCGCGTCCCACGTGGGCCGGGCGCTCGCCGGCGAGGGGCCCGAGGCGGTGCTCGCCTACGAGCAGGCGCTGGCCGACACCTTCGGGACCTACTACCGCGTGGCCCGCGCCTTCGTCCGCCTGATCAGCAACCCGCGCACCATGCGGGCGTGCGTGGCTGCCGGGATGCGCTCCGAGTGGCTCATGAGCCAGTTGATGCGGATCATGGCCAACCTCATGCGCCCCGACTCGCTGGGGGCGGCGGAGGTCGGCTACCGGGCGCTGGAGGCCCTGGCCCGGGCCGTCCCCGACGCGGCCTGACGGGCCGGACGGGGGCCGGGTTGCCCACGCCCCCCGGAACGTCTAGCGCCGTTCGGAACGTATACCGAAAACGATAAACGTCGCGCATATCGCTATTACTCTCGTCGTGGACCAGGTCACCAACCCGTACAATGTCAAGGTTCAACAAAGGATGGCTGCTCATCGGTAGCGAAGGTGATCAAAAGAGCACCTCGACCTGCCAGTCCGCAGTGACATCTCCCCCAGGCAGTGGGCGGTGGCGGCTTGCCGTCCGGGTGGCGCCAATTACGCCTCCTTCGGCGAAGCCCTTCTTACGGCGTAGGGTGACATTGTCGCATCAGCGAGTCTCAGACCCAATCAGAAGGAGAAGCTGCCGGTTATGGACACCGCCCTCATCGAAGACGTGTGGGACCGACACACCATGTCCGAGTTCGTGACCGCTGACGTCGACGCGACGATGGCCACCATGACCGACAATCCATCAGTGCTCCACGTACCGACCTCCATCGGAGCCCGAGGCCGCAGTGCTGTCCGAGAGTTCTATCAGGACTACTTCATCGGCCATCAGGCCTCGGACATGAGCCTCCAACTGTTGACCAGGACCGTGACCGCGCAATGTCTCGTGGATGAGATCGTCATCTCCCTGACCCACGACGCAGTGATCCCGTGGCTCCTTCCCGGCGTTGCACCGACCGGGCAACGGGTGAGAGTTCCGATCGTCACCGTGATCGGCATGCAAGAGGGCTTGGTGCATACCGAGCACATCTACTGGGACCAGGCGTCAGTGCTCGCCCAGGTCGGGATACTCGACTCGACCGAGCTTCCGATCACGAAGGGCGACCAAGCAGACCCGCTGGCACCCGACGCGCCGCCAACGTCTTTCAATCGGCTTCTTGGCGCCCCGAGCTGAGGTGGGGGTGTACCCGGGTTCAGTGGAATCGGGTTGACGAGCTGGGCGGGGGCTTGAACGCAGCCGTCCAATGGGGTGGGGGGTGGGTGATAACTCAATCCACCCAAGGGTGTTTCTTGGTAGCTGACCTGAGGGTCTGTCGGCGGCTCCCTGTTCCTGCTTGAGATGGGTGAGCGGGAATCCACCCTTGACCAGCGACACATCCGGCGGGGCGGAGGAACCCCGGTGCCGGGACCCGCCCACGAGAGCTGACCGGCCGCTCCAACGAGATCCGCGCCATGGACGTGGCGCTGCAACGGCTGCTGACCGGTCGGAACGGCAGGAGCCAGATGCTGACCGGGCTGCGGGGAGTCGGCAAGACGGTCCTGCTCAACGAATTCGCCACCGTGGCCCTGAACCGCGGCTACGTCTGCGAGCACATCGAGGTCACCGAGGACGGCAGGCTCCCGCTGCGCCTCGCTGCCGCCCTGCGCAAGGCCCTCCTCAAGCTCGACGGCAAGAAGCGGGCACGGAACGCCACCATGCGAGCGCTCGGCGTGCTGAAGGCGTTCACCCTCACCCTGCCCGACGGGTCGTCGCTGCACATCGACGTCGAGGCCCCTGGCCGCGCCGGTGGATGGTTACCTCACGACCGGGGGGCTCGATCCCCACTCAGACCGGAAGAGCCAGAAGACCACGCAGCTCGGCCCGGTCCGGGACGCGCTGCTGAAGAAGGCCCTCTGCTACTCCCCACGGTTCAACGAGCTCGCGTTCACCGTGCCGATGTTCGACGAGTTCATGAAGCGCTGGCTCCCCGAACCACCCTGAGCGCCTCGTCAGACGTCGGCCAGCGACGCTGCGACCTCGGCCGCCGCCTCCCCGGCGGCGTCCACGGCGGAGGCCAGGTGCCGCTCCTCGTGGGCGAGGCCGGGGAACACCGCCTCGTAGGCACCGGGCGCCAGGGCCACCCCGCGCCGCAGCAGCGCGTGGAAGAGGCGCCCGTACACCCCGGTCCCGGCCAGCGCCCGCGCCCCGTCGTAGTCGACCGGCGCGTCGACCTCGGCCCCGGGCGGCCCCACGAACAGCCCCACCAGCGGCCCCTCGGAGGGCGCCACCGCCGGGAGCCCGCCGGCGGTGAGGGCCGCCGCGAGGTCCCCGGCGAACACCGCGGCCCGGTTGGCCAGGTCCTCGTAGTCGGCGGCCGAGACGTGGGAGAGCACCGCCAGCCCCGCCGCCGTGGCGAGGGGGTTCCCCGAGAGCGTCCCCGCCTGGTACACGGGGCCGGCCGGCGCCAGCGAGGCCAGCAGGTCCGCCCGCCCGCCGAACGCGCCCACCGGCAGGCCGCCGCCGATCACCTTGCCAAAGCACCACAGGTCCGGGGTGACGCCGTAGCGGGCGGTCGCCCCGCCCTCGCCGAGCCGGAAGCCGGTGATCACCTCGTCGAAGACGAGCAGGGCGCCGGCGGCGTCGCAGGCCGCCCGGAGCCCGGCCAGGAACCCCGGCGCCGGGGCCACCAGGCCCATGTTGGCGGCCACCGGCTCCACGATCACGCAGGCCACCGACCGGTCGACCTCGGGCACCACGTTGTAGGGCGCTACGAGGGTGTCGGCCACGGCGCCGGCGGGCACGCCGGCCGACCCCGACACGCCCAGCGTGGCCACGCCGCTGCCCCCCCCGGCCAGGAGGGCGTCCGCGTGCCCGTGGTAGCAGCCGTCGAACTTGACCACCCGGTCCCGGCCGGTGGCGCCGCGGGCCAGCCGGACGGCGCTCATGGCCGCCTCGGTGCCGGACGAGACCAGCCGCACCTGCTCGCAGCCGGGCACCCGCTCGCAGATCGCCTCGGCCAGCAGCACCTCCCCCGGCGTGGGCATGCCGAACGTCGTCCCGCCGGCCGCCGCCCGCCGGACCGCCCCGGTCACCACCGGGTGGGCGTGGCCCAGCAGGACCGCGCCGTACGACTGGACGAGGTCCAGGTAGCGGCGCCCCTCCACGTCGAGCACCCACGGCCCCTCGCCCCGGGCCGCGGTGAACGGCACCCCGCCGACCGAGGCGAACGACCGCACCGGCGAGTCCACCCCGCCGGGGATCCGCCGCCGGGCCCGCTCGAACCACCCCTCGTTCGTCCCGCCCGGGCCGGCCACATCCGGCGCGGCCCCGCCCGGCGCGGCCCCGCCCGTACCGGGGCCGGCCCCGTCCGGGCCGGCCGGCGGCTCAGCCACCGAGCGCCTCGGCCACGTCGGCGGCGAAGTAGGTGAGCACCACGTCGGCCCCGGCCCGCCGGATGGCCAGGAGCTGCTCCATGGCCACCGCCGGCCCGTCCACCCAGCCGCGCTCGGCGGCCGCCCTCACCATGGCGTACTCCCCGCTCACCTGGTACGCCGCCACGGGCACGTCCACGGCGCGGCGCACGTCGGCGATCACGTCCAGGCAGGTGCCGGCCGGCTTCACCATGACCATGTCCGCGCCCTCGGCCACGTCGAGCGCCACCTCGGCCAGGGCCTCCCGCCGGTTGGCCGGGTCCTGCTGGTAGGTGCGGCGGTCGCCGCCCCCGGCGATCGTCACGTCCACCGCCTCGCGGAACGGGCCGTAGAGGGCGGAGGCGTACTTGGCGGCGTAGGCCAGCACGGCCACGTCGGCGTGACCCGCCCCGTCCAACGCCCGGCGCAACGCGGCCACCTGCCCGTCCATCATCCCGCTCGGGGCCACCACGTCGGCCCCGGCGGCCGCCTGCGCCAAGGCCACCTTGGCGTAACGCTCGAGGGTGGCGTCGTTGTCGACCGTGCCGTCGGCCGCCAGCACGCCGCAGTGGCCGTGGTCGGTGTACTCGTCCAGGCAGAGGTCGGCCACGAGGACCATCTGGTCCCCCAGCGCGGCGCGCAGCTCGGCCAGGGCGCGCTGGACGATCCCGTCCGGGTCCCACGCGCCGCGCCCCTCGGGATCCCGGGCCGAGGGCACGCCGAAGAGCACCAGGCCGGGCACGCCCAGCGACGCCAGTCGCTTGGCCTCGGCCACCAGCGAGCCCACCGTGTGCTGGACCTGCCCAGGGAGCGAGCGGACGGGCACCGGCTCGTCCACCCCCTCGCGCACCACGAGCGGCGCCACGAGGTCGTCCACCGCCAGCCGCGTCTCGGCCACCATGCGCCGGAGCGCCGGCGTGCGGCGGAGCCGGCGGAGCCGGCGCGCTGGGAAGCCCACCTCGCCAGCCTACGGCGTGGCCCGCCCGGGCCCCCCGGCGTGGGCGGCCAGCGCGGCCACCAGCGCCTCCGGCGAGGGC
>JBOGGH010000217.1:0-5211 GCA_050743905.1 Acidimicrobiales bacterium | reverse complement strand
GCACCGGAGCGTCGGCGGACCACCGGCCCAGGCTCCACGTGCCGGATGAGCCGGCGGCCCGCCGTGACGCGTGGTACCGGGCGGTCCTCGACGGCGCCGACATGGACGAGATCCTGGGCGGGCCCGACGGCGTGGGGACGTGGCTCTGGGGCCGCTGGCGCATCCTGGAGGGGGCGGGGGTGGACCGGGCGGCGTTCGGGGCGCTGCTCGCCGGCTACCGGCGCGAGGTGTGGCTGTGGCTGGCCGGGGAGCGGACCTGGGCGCAGTGCTGCGCCGGCCTGGTGGGCCGGGTGGACCGCAGGATCCCCTCCTGAGCGGGGCCGCGCCGGCGGCTGGCGCACCGGCGGTCCGGCTGGAGGGCGTCTCCGTGGTGCGCGACGGCCGGCCCATCCTCGACCGCGTCGACTGGGTGGTGGGCCCGGGGGAGCGGTGGGTGGTGCTGGGCCCGAACGGCTCGGGCAAGACCACGCTGCTCCAGGTGGCCGGGGCGCGGCTGTGGCCGACCGGCGGCGTGGTGGAGGTGCTGGGGCAGCGGCTGGGCCGAGTGGACGTCCGCACCCTGCGCCCCCGGGTGGCGCTGGTCAGCGGCTCGGTGATCCGCCAGCTCCGGCCGGACCTCACCGCCCGCGAGGTGGTGGTGACCGGGCGGACGGGTGCCCTGGAGCCGTGGTGGCACACCTACCCGCCCGGGGACTGGGCCGAGGCCGACCGCCTGCTGGCCGCGGGCGGGGTCACCGGGCCCGGAGGCGAGGGTGACAGCGCGGAAGGCGGCGTCCCGCTCGGCGACCGGCCCTTCGGCGTGATCTCCGAGGGGGAGCGCCAGCGGGTGCTGCTGGCGCGAGCCCTCATGAGCCGACCCGAGCTGCTGCTCCTGGACGAGCCGGCGGCCGGCCTGGACCTCGGCGCCCGCGAGCGGCTGGTGGCGCACCTGGCCCGGCTCGCCGGCGACCCGGCGGTGCCGCCACTGGTGCTCGTGACCCACCACGCCGAGGAGATCCCGCCGGGCACCACCCACGCCGCGCTGGTGCGCGGGGGCCGGCTGCTCGCCGCCGGGCCGCTGGACGGGGTCCTGACCTCGGCGGCGGTCTCGGACTGCTTCGGCCTGGCGGTGACCGTGGGGCGCGACGGTGGCCGCTGGTGGTCACGCGCCGTGGCGTGAGCTGAGCGCGGGGGCCGCGGTGGGGGCCGCGGCCGGGCACGGTGCCGCGCCGGCCGGAGCCGGCAACGGCCGCTCGACGTGGGTGTCCGGGTTGCGCTTGCCGGGAGTGCCGAGGCGCGGTACAAGTGGCCGGAGCACAGAGGGCGGCCAGGCGTGGTCGGCGTCCCGCGGCCTCCCACCATCCACCACTCCGAACCGACCCCTGCCTAGGGTTTTCCCACCAGAGGCCCTTCGGTCATGGGGGAGTGAGGCCAATGATCCTGCTAATCCTCGTAGCGCTGTGGATCGTGGTCTTGGCCCCCGCCTTCGTCAAGAAGTGGCTCGACCGCCGGTCCACCGTCTCGATCGACACCTTCCACCAGCAGCTCCACCTGCTGGAGCGTGCCGGCCCGAAGCTGGTGCCGCCGGCCTACCGGCTCGAGACGGCGCAGTCCGCCACGGGGATGGCGGTGGGGGCGTCCGGCTTCCCCGCCGTCTCCAGCCGGCCCAGCCGGCCCAACCTGGTCCTCCTCCAGGCCGTGGGGGAGGGCGAAGCGGGCGTTGTTGCCGACGGCGGTCCCGGGGGCGAGGTGGTGGACGACGCCTCGGGCGCCCACTACCGGCGCCTGGCACCGGCCCACGTGCTGGACGAGGGCCCGTCCCGGCGCCTGGCGCGTGCCCAGGTGGAGGCGTTCCGCCGACACACGGTGCAGCGTCGGCGGCGCGACCTGCTGATCGGCATGGTGGTCACGCTGGTGCTCAGCGGCCTGCTGGGCCTGGCCGTGTCGCTGTTCTGGGTGGTGACCGTCGTCGCCGCCCTGGCGCTCGCCGGGTACGTGGGGCTGGCGGCCTACGCCCAGCTCCTGGAGGCGGACCGGCGGGGGCCGGCCGCGCCGGCGGACGGGTACGGCTGGCTGTCCGCGACGGATGCCGGGGGCCGGGGTCCCGGAGCCCGGGAGGTCGCCGGGCAGGGGGGGCCGGCAGCAGCGGCGACCGACCGTTGGATGGCCACCGTGGGGTACCCCGGTGCCTGGGACGACGAGGACGGGAGCTACGAGGAGCCGCGGGAGGCCGCCGCGCGCTGATGACGGGGGTGCTCGTGCGCCTCCACCGGACTGGCGGCGGTGACCGACAGCCGTGCGGGGGGTGGTCCCGGGCCCGGGTATCCTGGAGCAGCACCCGGGGGGTGTAGCTCAGCTGGTAGAGCGCTACGTTCGCAACGTAGAAGTCGGCGGTTCGAGTCCGCTCACCTCCACTTCCTGCCGAGATTGACCGGGACACGAGAAACCGGGATCTAACTGGGGTGTCGTGTTCCGGCGGTCGGTGGAGTGGAGCGCACGACGGCAGGGTTTGTCGGCAGTTGGGGTGTGCATCTCGACCGCCCGACGCGCACCGTCGGTGCGCTCCAGGTGATCCGTCGGCCGCACCGGACAGTCTTTCTGAGCCGCGAGTAGGGCTGCCGTCCGATCACTCGATGAGGTCGTGGATGAGGGATCTCGCGATCCTTGTGGTTCCAACTCGGGCGCGCCCCCGTCGGGCTGCACGTGGTTCCAACCGCCGACGGCAAGAGTCGGATCGAATCGGCGGCGCGGGCAAGCCCCCTTCCTTGCTGTGGCCGAGGCGTGGTGCTGGTCGCCGAACAGGTCCGGTTGGTGTGCCGTCGTCCGGATGGACCGCCGAGACTGGCAACACCGTACTGGTTTCAGTATGGTCTAGGCGGATAGCTGCCAGCGTGGTCATAAGCGTACGAAAATCGGTACTCTTGAGACACCAGGTGCTCTCCATGCCGCTTGCCCTCACCAACCGCCGCCGTCTCTACGGCCTCGCCCTCGACCAGTACGGCTACGTCACCACGACGAACGCCGAAACGCTGGGGGTGCCACCTGTCGAGCTCCGGAAGCTTGCCCAGCGCGGCGGGCTCCACAACGTCGGCTACGGCCTCTACCGCTTCGACGACGTCCCGGTAAGCGAGCGCGACCAGTACATGGAGGCGGTACTGCGGGTCGGTCCCGACGCGTTTTTGACCGGAGACACCGTCCTGTCGTTCCACGACCTGGGGCTGGTGAACCCTCGCCGCATCAAGGTCGGGACCCCACGACGGGTGCGGGCGGCCCTGCCGCCGTCGATTGAGGTCGTTCGGGCACACCTCGCACCGGACGAGCTGACCCTCTACGAAGGCATCCCCTCGGCGACGGTGGCGCGGGCGCTGCGGGACTGCCAGGCGGTCCTGATGGCGGACCGACTGGTCGACGCATTTCGGGAGGCTCGCCGGCGGGGCCTGCTCCGAGCACGCGACGCCGACCGCCTCGCGGCGGAACTCGGGATCGCGGCGTGAGCGCCAGGCCCCCGCGTCCCCCGGCGAACCTCCAAACGCTCAACCGGCGGATCACCGGCCTCGCCAACGAGCTGGGACGCCCGGTCCGCCGGGTCCAGCGTGCGGTGGCGAACACCGTGGTCGGCCAGATGCTTCCACCGGGGGTGGTGAAGGGCGGGACCGCCGTCAAGCTCCGGGTGGGTGAGGCGGCGAGCCGGTTCACCCCCGACCTCGACACGTCGCCGCGCGCCGGCCTCACTCTGGACGAGTACGTCGGCGAATTCCAGGAGCGGCTCCACGGGGGATGGGGTGGGTTCACGGGCACCGTAGAGACCCTGGAACCTGCCCAACCAGAGGGTGTACCCGACGACTACGTCATGCGGCCGTACAGGCTGGCCGTGGTCTTCCAGAGTCGGCACTGGCTGAGCGTGACCCTGGAGGTGGGCCACGACGAGGTAGGCAGCACTGCCCACGCCGAACCGCGGATGGCAGGGGACATCCTGGTGATCTTCGAGAAGTTGGTGCTCCCGAGGCCCGAGCCCGTCCCACTGATGGCCACCCACCACCAGGTCGCGCAGAAGCTCCACGCGTGCACGTCCCAGAGCCCGAGAACCGGCAGGAACGACAGGGCACACGACCTCGTCGACCTCCAGATCCTGGTGGACGAGGAGCCGTCGACCTGGTGGCCGTCGGCGTCACGGCGCGTCGGCTCTTCGCCTCTCGTAGGGCGCACTCGTGGCCGCCGACGGTGGTCGCGTTCGAGGGGTGGGCGGACATGTACGCCGACGCCGCGGAAGATCTGGACGTGTTGCCGACGGTGGATACCGCGGTCGCGTGGGCGAACCAGCTTGTCGCCCGCATCGAGGAAGCGTCATCGAGCCGGAGGTGACGGCCCGTTCTGCCGCCCGTACCCGGGTGGCCGGAGGATCGGGTCGGCAGTGCGGGCTTGGAGCCCGGGTCTGCCGTCCTGGATACTGAAGGACGGCACCGGTGGCCGAGCGGGTTTCTCGGCAATCGCAATGTTGGCAGTGCTGAGGGGTGTGCAGGAGGGTGTGCAGAGGGGTGTGCACGGTCGGAAACGGTCTGGCAACCTGGGGAAACGTCACGGTGGCAACAGGAGGGGTGATGGTTCGTGGATCTTCACCTCAACGCATTCAGGCTGCAAATAGTTACTTGATTTTCCGGCCCGGGATTGAGCGGGCGCGAGAAACCGGGATCTACCTGGCGTTTCAGGTTTCGCTCACCGGTGGAGTGGAGGGAACGACTGCAGGGTTTCTTGGCAGTTTGGGTATGCGGATGCACCCAGGCGCAGCGCTCATGACCGAGGCGAGATCCGCGTTCGTCACGGGATCCGCAGATGCCACCAGCAGCAGATCGCGTGGCAGGCGGGAGCCGGACCCAACGAAGGAGGTACGAGATGGCCGATCTTCCGCCGCCCCCGGAGGGGATAGTGCTGGCCCACTTCATCGTCTCGGACGACGTGGAGCGCTCTCGGCGCTTCTACACCGAGGTGCTCGGCGGCAGGGTGGCGTTCACCGGCCCCGGGGGGTTGACCTACGTCGCACTGTCCAATAGCTGGATCGTCATCAACGTGGGGGGAGGGCCTACCGACGACAAGCCGACGGTCACCCTGGAGGCACCTCGCGATCTCGACCGGGTCAGCAGCTTCCTCAACATCCGGGTCAGAGACATCGAGGCCGTGTACGCCGAGTGGAGCGCCCGGGGCGCGCAGTTCCTGACGCCGCCGAAACACCACGAG
>JBOGGH010000216.1:0-5271 GCA_050743905.1 Acidimicrobiales bacterium | reverse complement strand
CGCTCGAGCCGGCGGGGGCGCCGGCCGGGGCGGCGGCCCGGGGCTCGGGGGGGTAGCGGCGCCGTGCGGGTGCTCGTGGTGCACAACCGGTACCGCTCGGGGATCCCGAGCGGCGAGGACCATGTGGTGGACCGCGAGCGCGAGGCCCTCACCGCCGCCGGGCACACCGTGGAGCGGTTCGAGCGGCACAGCGACGACATCGCCGGCATGTCGGCGCTGGGCAAGGCCCGGATCCCCCTGGACCTCGTGTGGAACCGCGGCGCGGCGGGCGACCTGGACCGCGCCGTCACGGCGTTCGGGCCGGACGTGGTCCACGTGCACAACGTCTTCCCGCTGCTGAGCGCCTCGGTGCTCCGCCGGTGCCTCGTCCGGGGCGTTCCCTGCGTGGTGACCCTCCACAACTACCGCCTGGGCTGCCCGGGCAGCGCCCTCTACCGTGACGGTGCGCCGTGCCGCCGGTGCGTGGGGCGCCGGCTGGCCGTCCCCGCCGTGGTCCACGGGTGCTACCGCACATCGCCGGCGGCCACCCTCCCGGTGGCCGTGGCCGGCGCCGCCACCCTGCGCACGTGGCGGACGGCGCCGTCGGCCTACCTCTTCCTCTCCGAGGCGCTGCGCCGCGAGCTGGCGCCGCTCGGCCTCCCGGCGGAACGGTGCTTCGTGAAGGGGAACTTCGTGGAGCCGGCGCCGGCGCGGGGCCCGGCCGAGCCGCTCGTCGCCTACCTGGGCCGCCTGACCGAAGAGAAGGGGCTGCGGGTCCTCATGGCGGCTTGGGACCGCTACCGCGCCGCCCGGTCGGGCGCGGGCGGCGGGCTCCGCCTGGCCGTCGCCGGTACCGGCCCGCTCGAGGGCGAGCTGCGGGCGTGGGCCGCCGGCCACCGCTCGGTGGAGCTGCTGGGCCTGCTCGACCGTGCGGCGTGCGCCGACCTCGTGGGGCGAGCCAGGGCGGTGATGGCCCCGTCCGAGTGGCCCGAGCCGTTCGGCCTGGTGGTGGCCGAGGCCATGGCCGCCGGCACGGTGCCCGTGGCCACCGCCCACGGGGCGTTCGCCGACATGGTCGCCGACGGGGTGGACGGCCGCCTCTACCCGCCCGGGGACACCGGTGCCCTGGCCGGGATCCTGGCCGACCTCGAGGTTGCCCCGCCGGAGGAGCTGGCGGCCATGGGCGCGGCGGCCAGGGCCACCCACCGCCGGCGGTTCGCGCCGGCCGGCAACGTGGAGCTGCTGGAGGCCGCCTACCGGTTCGCCGTGGAGCACCCGCGCCGCCGCGTGTATCAGGCCGCGGCCCCGGCGCTCTCCACGGCACACCATGGACGAACTGGGTAGCGAGGGGCGGCGACCGCCCGGGAAAGGAAGCGATGGACGACCAGATCCGCCAGATCCTGGCCAGCCATGGCCGGATCCCCGTCGACGTCGAGACCCTCACGGACGAGGACGACCTCTTCGAGGCCGGCATGACGTCGCACGCCAACGTCAACGTGATGCTGGCCCTCGAAGATGCGTTCGACATCGAGTTCCCTGAGGCGATGCTGCGGCGCAGCACCTTCGCCACCGTCGGCGCCATCCGCGAGGCGGTGGAGGGGCTGACCGCCGTGTCGGCCGCGTCATGAGCACGGTGAGCGTCCGCCGGCCGGCCGCCGACCTGGCCACGCGGGCCACGGTCGTCGCCACCGAGATCGCCGGGCCGGCGGCCGACGACGTCGACCGGCAGGCCCGCTTCCCGGTGGAGACGGTCGCCGCGCTCCGGTCCGAGGGCATGCTCTCGGCGCTGGTGCCCGCCCGGCTGGGCGGGGACGGCGCCACCCTGGCCGAGGTGGGCGCGGCCACCGCCGCCCTGGCCCGCCAGTGCGCGTCCAGCGCCATGGTCTACGCCATGCACAACCTCCAGGTGGCGTGCCTGGCCCGGCACGGCGCCACCGAGCACCTGGAGGGCTACCTGCGCGACCTGGCCGGCGAGCAGTACCTGTTGGCCTCGGCGACCACCGAGATCGGCACCGGCGGCGACACGCGCTCCAGCGTGTGCGCGGTGACCCACGCCGGGGGCCGCTACCGCGTGGAGAAGCAGGCGCCGGTCATCTCCTACGGCGAGCACGCCGACGCCGTCCTGGTGACCGCCAGGCGGGCCGAGGACAGCCCGCCCAGCGACCAGGTGCTGGTGCTGGCGTCGGCGCCCGACGTCCGGCTCCGGCAGATCAGCGGCTGGGACACCCTGGGCCTGCGCGGCACCTGCAGCTCGGGGTACGTGCTCACCGCCGAGGGCGGCGACGAGAACGTGCTGCCCGTCCCGTTCGCCGACATCTCCACCCGGACGATGCTGCCGGTGTCGCACGTCCTGTGGGGCCACGTCTGGCTGGGGATCGCCGCCGAGGCGTTCGACCGGGCGCGCCGGAGCGTGCAGGCCGAGGCCCGCAAGCACCCCGGCACCACGCCGCCGGCGGCGCTCCGCCTGGCCGAGCTGGCCACCCTCTACGACCAGATGGCCGCCCTGGTGGAGGGGGCGGCGCGCGCCTTCGACGAGATCGCCGGGGACGAGGACGCCCTCGACCGCATGTCCTTCGCCGCCAGGATGAACTCGCTGAAGGTCAGCGCCTCCACCATGGTGGTGGACGTGGTTGGCGCGGCCCTGGGGATCTGCGGCATCAACGCCTACCGCCAGGACTCGCCCGCCAGCATGGGCCGCCTGCTGCGCGACGCCTACGGCGCGTCCCTCATGGTCAACAACGACCGCATCCTCGCCAACAACGCCCAACTGCTCCTCATGAACAGGGGGACCCGATGACCCTCCAGAGCGTGCTCCCGCCCCCGGCGGCCACGGACGACTACGACGGGTTCCGCCGCGCCCTGCTGGACGGCGGCCTCCTCCACGAGACCGGCACCCCCGGCGTCTACGGCTACTCGGCCGCCTACCAGCGGATCGTCGAGGGCCTCGACCGCTGCGTCACCGGGCTCGGCGCCGGGAGGTACGAGGCGGTGCACTTCCCGCCGTTGCTCGTCCGCACCACCTTCGACCGCACCGGGTACCTGCAGTCGTTCCCGGACCTCATGGGCTCGGTCCACGTCTTCCGGGGCGGCGACCGCGAGCACCGGGAGCTGTCCCGGCGCTACGAGGAGGGCGGGGACTGGCCCGAGCTGCTCGAGCCGGCCGAGGTGGTGCTGAGCTCGGCCGCCTGCCACTCGCTCTACCCGCTGTGCAGCGGGCGGCTGCCGGCCGGCGGCCGCTCGTTCGAGATCGTGAACTGGTGCTTCCGCCACGAGCCCAGCGCCGACCCGGCGCGCATGGTGGCCTTCCGCATGCACGAGCTGGTCCACGTGGGCCACCCGGACGCCGCCCAGGAGCACCGCGACACGATGCTGGCCGGGGGGATCCGGCTCCTCTCGGACCTGGGCCTCCCCATGGACACCGTGCCGGCCAACGACCCGTTCTTCGGTCGGGTGGGCTCCATCCTGGCCTCGGCCCAGCTCGAGGAGAACCTGAAGCTCGAGGGCACCACCCCCATCTGCTCCGAGGAGCGGCCCACGGCGATCATCTCGGGGAACTGCGCCCGCGACCACTTCGGCGAGCCCTTCGGCATCGAGACCGACGACGGCCAGGTGGCCCACAGCTCCTGCGTGGCGTTCGGCATCGACCGGATCGCCCTGGCCCTGCTCCACCGCCACGACCTGGACCCGGACGCCTGGCCGGCGGAGGTGCGGCGCCGGCTCCGGGCCTGATGGCCCGCCACGGCGGCCCGGGCGAGGGGGCCCGACCGTGAGGCGCACCCTGCTCCCCGTCGACCCGGCCTCCTACGCCCCGAGCGTCCTGCACGCCGGGGACGCGGACTGGGCCGAGACCAACTGCGCCACCGACATGTGGAT
The DNA here is from genome assembly GCA_050743905.1 of Acidimicrobiales bacterium. Lineage (GTDB taxonomy): Bacteria > Actinomycetota > Acidimicrobiia > Acidimicrobiales > RAAP-2 > JBOGGH01. The sequence goes on along the minus strand of JBOGGH010000216.1, from coordinate 1,419 downwards.
CGAGATCCTCCACTCCTGGGGGCTGGACCCGGTGCCCGGGCTGGCCTTCACCGTGGGCACCGACTTCGACGGCGAGCAGTGGACCATGTTCACCTACCCCGAGGAGGACCTGCGGCTCCTCTACGGCGTGGAGGTCCACGAGCTCAACGTCTGGCGGCCGCTCGTGGAGCACCTGGAGGACCACCTCCGCCTCGGCCACCTGGTGGCGGTGGACGTGGACGCCTACTACCTGCCCGACACGGCCGGCGTCACCTACCGCGCCGTCCACCAGAAGACGACGGTGGCCGTCCAGATGCTCGACCGCGGGGCACGCTCGATGGGCTACTTCCACAACGCCGGCTACGCCGAGCTGGCCGGGGACGACTTCGACGGGATCCTCCGCCTGGGGCCCCACGCCCACCCGCTGGCCGACGCCATGCCGCCGTTCGCCGCCACCGTCCGGCTGGACGGCGTGCGCCTCGACCCCCCGGACCTGGCGGACCTCGTGCGCGATCGCCTGGCCGTCCACCTGGCCCGCCGGCCGGTGGACAACCCGGTGGGCCGGCTGGGCAAGCGCATGACGGACGACCTCTCGGACCTGGCGGCCGGGGGCATGGACGCCTTTCACCGCTACGCCTTCGGGTCCTGCCGGCACCTCGGGGCCAACGGCGAGCTGGCCGCCGCCTTCGTGGGGTGGCTGGCCGACCACGACCCCGGGGCGGACCGGCCGGCGCTGGAGCAGGCGGCCGCCCGCTACCGCGCCGTCTCCACCGGGGCCAAGGCGGCGGAGTTCACCCTGGCCCGGGCGGCGCGTGGGCGAGCAGTGGACCTGCATGCGGTGATGGCGCCGATCGAGGACGCCTGGGACCAGGCGCTCGCCGTCCTCGACGCCCGCTACGGCGCCTGACCCCGCGCCGCCGGCCGTGACCGCCACCCCGATCTGGCTGGGCCCGTCCCACCGCCCGCTGCTGGGCTTCCTCCACGTCCCCGAGGGGGGCGCGGCCCGCGGCGGCGTGGTGGTGTGCCCGCCGTTCGACCGCGACTACATGCACGCGCACTACGCGCTGCGCCTGCTGGCCGAGGAGCTGTGCGGGCGCGGCCTGTGCGTGCTGCGGCTCGACTACGACGGCACCGGCGACTCCGCCGGCGGCCCGCACGACCCGGGCCGCGTGGACGCCTGGCTCGCCTCCGTGGCCGCCGGCCTGGCCGCGGTGCGGGCCACCGGGGTCCCGGGCACCGCGCTGGTGGGGATGCGGATCGGCGCCACGCTCGCCGGCGTGGCCGCCGCCCGCGACGGCGGCGTGGACGCGCTGGTGCTCTGGGACCCGGTGGCGTCCGGGCGGGCGTACCTGGCCGAGCAGCGGGCCCTGGCCGCGCTGGCCTTCGGCGGGCGCCCGGGCGGCGGGGGCGGGGGGGACGGGTCCGTGGAGACCCCGGGCA
>JBOGGH010000215.1:0-5308 GCA_050743905.1 Acidimicrobiales bacterium | reverse complement strand
CTCGGCGTGCCGCTGCTGGGCCGGGTGCCACTGGTGCCGGCGCTGCGCGAGGGCGGCGACCGCGGGGTGCCGGTGACCGTGGCCGACCCGGAGGGCGAGACCGCCTCGGCGTTCGGCGAGCTCGCCGGGCGGCTGGCGCGCCTGGGCCCGGCCCGCGTCTACCGCCGCGAGCTCAGCATCCGCTGACCGGCCTCCGGCTGGTCTCCGGGGCAGCCTCGGAAGGTCGCATCGCCTCGTCGAAGCGCTCGAGGATGTCGGGCCCGGCCGGCCATGGCATGACGTCGGCGTCGGACGTGGCTCGTGGCTCGACGTAGTAGTCGAGCGCGATCGCGCCCCCGAAGGCGTAACGGATCCCCAGCCCTGCCAGCGTACTGTCAAGGGCGAGCATCTTCTCGAGCTGGTTGTCACCGAGGATGTCGGCGACCGGCATCAGCTCGAGGAGCGGATGTGCTTGAGCACCGGGAACGTCAGCCGCTCGCCGTTCGGCCGCCGCGGGGCCGCGCTGACGTACAGCATCAGGTTGGCCAGGGCCCGGCCGTGCTCCTCCGGCGACCGTTCGCGCCAGGGCACGGCGCTGGTCGCTCCGGCGGGCTCGTGGTGCTCGGCCACGACGCCGAGCGTACTGCCGCCCGCTGCTGCGGGTTACGCCGGCTACCAGCCCACGCCGAGGGGCAGCTTCGCCGGGTCCCAGCCGAGCTCGGACACGGCGTGGCGGAAGGCGAAGCGGTCCGTCATGCCGGCCACGTAGGCCACGGCGGCGCGGACCGCGGCCGGCTCGCCGGCCTGGAGGCCGCCGGACTCCCGCACGTCGGGGATGGCGTTGGGGCGGTCGCTGTAGTGGTCCACCAGGGCCCGCAGGACGGCCACCACCGCCGCACCCTGGTCCAGCGACGCCCGGCGGAGGTAGACGTGCTCGTAGTTGCCGGCGCGGAACGCGGCCAGCGCGTCCGCCATCTCCTCTTCCATGCCGACGCGGCCGCTCTGCAGGACGGTGCGGACCACGGCCTCGATGAACGCGCCGAGCTGCTGGCTCCGGCGGTCGCCGCAGCGCTCCCGCACCACCGCCGGGAGCATGGCCGGCGTCACGATGCCGGCCAGGACGGCGTCCTCCCAGTCGTGGCAGACGTAGGCGATCCGGTCCGCCCAGCTCACGACCTCGCCCTCGGGCGTGGCCGGCGCCGGCCGGGACCAACTGTGGTTCCGGATGCCGTCGAGCGTCTCGGCGCACAGGTTCAGCGAGGCCAGGGAGACGTCGGCGCCCCAGGGTGCGTGGTCGAACCCGCCGGGGAGGTACGGGTCCAGCGCGTCCTCGCTGGCGTGGCCGCCGGGGCCGTGGCCGCAGTCGTGCCCGAGGGCGATGGCCTCGGTGAGCGCCACGTTCAGGCGGCAGGCCCGGGCGATCCCGGTGGCCACCTGGGCCACCTCCAGCGCATGGGTGAGCCGGGTCCGCTGGTGGTCCTCGGGGAAGACGAACACCTGCGTCTTGCCGGCCAGCCGGCGGAACGCCGTGGCGTGGAGGATGCGGTCCCGGTCCCGCTCGAAGCAGGTCCGCCACGGGTCGGCCTCCTCGGGCTGCCGCCGCTCGCCCGCCCCCTCGGCCCGCGTGGCCCCCGGGAGCAGGAGCGCGTGCTCCCGCTCCTCCCGCCCTCCCCGGTCGAGGCCGGCCACCCCCTCCCCGGTGCCGTGGCCCGGCCCGGCGGCCGTGACGTCCACCGCCGCCGTGGAGCCGGCGTGGGCGAAGCGGACCCGAAGCCTGGGCGCGGCCGGGAAGCCGGCCATCGTGGACGCCCATCGGCGGCTGCGCTCGGACGGGTCCCGCATGGCGTCCAGTGTGCCGCGTCCCTGTATCGTCGGGGATGCCAGATCGGCGGGGGACCGTCCAGCCGGGCGGGCGGCGGTCCTCCGTGACCGGCGCGAGCGACGGAGAAGGAGCCTGAGCAGGTGGACGTGCGCATCGGGATCGTCCAGAGCCCCAAGGAGCTCGAGGTGGAGCTCGGGGACGACGCGGACCGTGACAAGGTGCTGGCCGACATCGAGTCCGCCCTCGGCGGCGGGGACGGGGTGCTCTGGCTGACCGACCGGCGTGGCCGGCGGGTGGCCGTCCCGGTGGCCAAGGTGGCCTACGTGGAGGTGGGGGCGCCGTCCGCCGAGCGGCGGGTGGGCTTCGGGGCGCCCTGAGGGGCGGGGCCGCACCCGTGCCGGGGACCGGCCGGTGACGCGGCGGGCCGCGGCGGCTCCCCCCGGGCCCGCGGGCCTGCTCGACCTCGACCTGGTCTTCGTGACGGGCAAGGGCGGCGTCGGCAAGACCACGGTGACCGCCGCCCTCGCCATGCTGGCCGCCGGGCAGGGGCGCAGGGTGCTCGCCTGCGAGGTGGACGCCAAGGGCGACCTCTCGTCCCTCTTCGAGGCGGCGCCCACCGAGTTCGCCGAGCGGGAGGTGGCGCCGGGCGTCTTCGCCATGTCGATGGACACCGAGGCGTCGCTGCGCGAGTACCTGAAGCTCAACCTGCGCATCCCGGTGGTGGGCCGCATCGGCCCGCTGGCCAAGGCGTTCGACTTCGTGGCCACCGCCGCGCCCGGCGTCCGCGAGATCCTGACCGTGGGCAAGCTCTGCTACGAGGTCCGCGAGCGGCGCTACGACCTGGTGGTGGTGGACGCCTCGGCCACCGGCCACATCGTGGGACAGCTTGCGGCGCCCCAGGCCATCAACGACCTCGTGAAGGTGGGGCTCATCCGGACCCAGACCGACTGGATGCTGGACATCCTCTCCGACCCGGCGCGCACCGGGCTGGTGGCCGTGGCCACCCCCGAGGAGATGCCGGTCGCCGAGACGCTGGAGCTCGCCGGCCGGGTGGCGGCGGAGACCACCGTGCGCCTCTCCGCCGTGGTCGTCAACCGCGTCCTCCCCGAGCTGTTCGGGCGCCGGGAGGAGGAGGTGTTCGAGGAGCTGCGCCGGCCCGATCGCACGGCGGCCCTCTCCGAGCGCGCCGGCGGCGACGTGGCGCCGGTCCTCGAGGGGGCCCGCCTGGCCGTCACCATGCGCCGCACCCGCGCCGGCCACCTCCAGCGGCTGCGCGAGGGACTGGACCCCGCCGTGCCGGTGCTCTACCTGCCCTACCTCTTCTCGCGGGTCCACGGCCTCCGCACCACCCGGCAGGTGGCGGCGTCCCTCGGTGAGGAGCTGGGGTTCTGATGCCCGGGGGCGGCCGGGCCGGGGCGGGCACGGGCGGCCGGGCCGCGTCCCGGCGACGCGCCGAGCAGCCGGCCCGCCCGCCGGAGCCCCGGCGTCCCCCCCGGCGGGGATCGCTCGACGGGCTGCTCGCCGCCAAGGAGATCGTGATCGCCTGCGGCCCCGGCGGGGTGGGCAAGACCACCACTGCCGCCGCCGCGGCGGCCATGGCGGCCTGCCACCACGGCGGCCGGGTGCTGGTGCTCACGGTGGACCCGGCACGGCGGCTGGCGGACGCGCTGGGCCTCTCCGGCCCGGGCGGCACCGGCATCGGGAACAGCGAGCTCCGCATCCCCGACGAGGTGTTCCACGCCGCCGGCGTCGCCCCGCGGGGCGAGTTGTGGGCGGCCATGCTCGACACCAAGGAGAGCTGGGACGCCCTGGTGCGCCGCCACGCACCGGACGAGGAGACCCGGGAGAAGATCCTGGCCAACCCGCTCTACCGGAACATCGCCGGCCGGTTCGTCCAGAGCCACGACTACATCGCCATGGAGCGGCTCTACGAGATCCACGCCGAGGGCACCTACGACCTGATCGTGGTGGACACCCCGCCCACCCGCAACGCCCTCGACTTCTTGGACGCCCCCCAGCGCATGGCCGACTTCTTCTCCAGCCGGCTCCTGCGGTGGCTGATCGTGCCCTACCGGTCGCGGCTGGTGAACATGGCCTCGCGGCCCTTCTACCAGGTGGCCGACCGGATCCTCGGCACCCAGTTCCTGGCGGACATCGCCGAGTTCTTTGTGCTCTTCCAGTCGATGTACGACGGGTTCGTGGAGCGGGCGGACGCGGTGACGCGGCTCCTCTCGGATCGCCGGACCACTTTCATGGTCGTGTCCACCCTCGAGGCGACGCCGGTGCGCGAGGCCGAGTTCTTCGCCGGCGAGCTCGTCCGGCGCGGGCTGCACCTCGGCGCCCTCGTCCTCAACAAGGTGCTGCCGGCGTACTTCCGGGACCCGGCGGCGGCGGCGGTGGCCGGTGCCCTGCGGGAGCGGTCGGCCGAGGTGGCCGAGGCGGTCCCTTCCGATCCCGCCCTCACGCGCCGGGTGCTGGAGGAGGTGGCGGACAGCTTCCTGAACTTCGGCGTGGTGGCCCGGCGGGAGGCGGAGCAGCAGGCCGAGCTCGGCACGAGCCCCGAGGTGCTGGCGACCGTGCCGTACTTCGACGCCGACGTCTACGACATGGGCGGGCTGCTGCGCCTGGGCCGGCAGATCTGGGGCTGAACGCCCACGCCGGCCGCCTGCCCCGCGCCCCGGGCGCTGGGCATACCATGACGCGGTGAACAGTGCCCGGGATCCGGCGGCGCCCGCCGGCGGGGCCCCGGCCCGCCCCTAGGCGCTGGCGGTGCTCGACTACCACCTCCACCTCTGGCCGCACGGCCAGCGCGACACGCCGCTGGCGGTGGAGCAGGTGGCCGCCTACTGCGACCGGGCCCTGGCGGCCGGGGTGGTGGAGGTGGCGGTCACCGAGCACCTGTTCCGGTTCGTGCAGGCCACGCGGGTGCTGGGCCCGTGGTGGGAGGCCGACGAGCCGTCGCCCGGGCTGCGCGCCTCGATGGCCGGCTACTGGGAGCACCACGCCACGGCCGACCTCGACGCCTACGTGGAGACGGTGCTGGCGGCCAAGCAGGCCGGCCTGCCCGTGGTCCTCGGCCTGGAGGTCGACTACTACCGGGGCCGCATGGACCAGGTGGCGGCCCTGCTGGAGGGCTACCCGTTCGACGTCCTCCTGGGATCGGTGCACTGGACCGGCGCCTGGCGGTTCGACGACCTGGGGGACGCCGCCTCGATGGCCGAGTGGCCGGCGCGGGCGGTCGACGCCTGCTGGGACGCCTACACCGGGGCGCTCGAGGAGCTGGCGGCCACCGGGAGCTGCGACGTGCTGGCCCACCCGGACCTGATCAAGGTGGCCGGGCACCGCCCGGCCGGCCCGGCGGAGTGGTGGGACCGCATCGCCGAGGCCGCCGCGCGCCACCACATGGCCGCAGAAGTCTCCTCGGCCGGTTGGCGCAAGCCGGCGGGGGAGCAGTACCCCGCAGACGGGCTCCTCGTGCGCTTCGCGGCCCACGGGGTGCCCTTCACG
>JBOGGH010000214.1:0-5327 GCA_050743905.1 Acidimicrobiales bacterium | reverse complement strand
GCCCTCCCCCGCGATGCCGACCGACGGCGTGGCGCTCTCCTCCACCCCCGGCAGGGTCGGCTGGATCCGCTCCACGGTCGACAGCACCCCCAGCTCCAGGCGCTCCTCGTAGGTGAGGTAGTCGAGCGCCACCCGGCGGAAAATGTAGTCCACCAGGCTGCTGGCGATACGGAGCTCCGCGTCGTCCGTGATGCCCGCCGGCTCGAACTTCATGTTCGAGTACTTGCGCACGTAGGTGGCCAGCGGCACGCCGTGCTGGAGCCCGAGGCTGATGGAGATCGAGAAGGCGTCCATGATGCCGGCCAGGGTGGAGCCCTGCTTCGACACCTTGATGAACACCTCGCCTGGTCGGCCGTCCTCGTACTCGCCGACCGTCACATACCCCTCGCAGTCGGCCACCCGGAAGGCGAAGGTCTTGGACTTCCGCCGCCGGGGCAGGCGCTCGCGCACGGCGCCCACCACCACCGCCTCGGACGAGCGCTGCTTCTCGTGGGCGAGTGCCTGCTCCAGCTCGGCGATGCGGGCCGCCACCTCGCGGTCCTTCGCCTCGGCCTCGGATCCCGGAGGGGCGTCGTCGCCGCCCTCCACCACGCCACTCTCCTTCTTGGTGGTGGACAGCGGCTGGGCCACCTTGCAGTTGTCCCGGTAGATGGCGACGGCCTTGATCCCGAGCTTCCAGGCGTCCACATGGAGCTGCTCCACGTCCTCCACCGTGACGTCCTCGGGCATGTTCACGGTCTTGGAGATGGCCCCGCTGATGAACGGCTGCACCGCGCCCATCATCCGCACGTGGCCCGAGTAGTGGATGGTGTTGTCGCCCATGGAGCAGGCGAACACCGGGAGGTGCTCGGGCGCCACGTGGGGGGCGCCCACGATCGTCTTGTGCTCGTCGATGTAGGCGACGATCTCCTCCACCTGCTCCGGGCCGTAGCCGACCTGGCGGAGCGCCCGGGGCACCGTCTGGTTGACGATCGACATGGTGCCCCCGCCCACCAGCTTCTTCGTCTTGACCAGCCCGAGATCGGGCTCGACCCCGGTGGTGTCGCAGTCCATGAGCAGGCCGATGGTCCCGGTAGGTGCCAGGACCGAGGCCTGCGAGTTGCGCACCCCGAACTGCTCGGCCAGCTCCACCGCCTCGTCCCACGACTCCTGGGCCGCGGAGAGCAGCTCGGGCGGCACCAGCTCCTCGTCGATCTTGGCCGCCTCGGCCTGGTGCATGCGCAGCACGTTCACCATCGCCTCGGCGTTCTCGTGGAACCCGGCGAACGGACCCATGCGGGCCGCGGTCCGTGCCGACGTCGCGTAGGCGTGGCCGGTCATGAGGGCGGTGATGGCCGCAGCCCACGCCCGGCCCCCGTCGGAGTCGTAGGGGAGGCCGTTGGCCATGAGCAGCGCGCCCAGGTTGGCGTAGCCGATGCCGAGCTCCCGGAACCGCCGGGAGTTCTCGGCGATCTTGTCGGTGGGGTAGTCGGCGTTCCCCACGATGATCTCCTGGCCGGTGAACAGCACCTCGACGGAGGCCTTGAACCCCTCGGCGTCGAAGGAGCCGTCGTCGGCCAGGAACGTCATCAGGTTGAGGCTCGCCAGGTTGCACGCCGAGTTGTCGAGGTGCATATATTCACTGCAGTTGCGAACAACTATTCCATCCACAATGTATGAATGGTTCCGAGGCTCGGAGAGGTTGTAGGTCAGCTCGACGCCGTCGTTGGTCCGTTCGAGGATGTGCGCCGTCCTTCGAGCGACGTACGGTCCCCGAGGGGCCTCCGTCACGAGCTCCCGCAGCAGCGCCGCCTTCCTGGAAAGGCGGAAGCCGATGTGCTCGGCGAAGGTCACGACCGATCCCGAGGTGATCCGCAGGTCGTAACTCGCGGCGTTGCCATAGGTGACCGATTGGCCGCCCTTGCTGGTGTACGAAAACCCGCTCTGCTCGGACGCCTTCTTCGCCTGGTACACGCGGCTGGTGATGCCGAAGGTGGTGAGGAGCCGCTGGATGCCCTGGAGCAGCACCGGCGACGTCGACCCGAGGCCGACATACCGGTTCTTCCCTGCCGTGACCACGCACCCGTCGGCGTCGAAGAGCCCGCGGAGGAACGCGGCCACGATGTGCTCAGGTGCCTGCTCTATGGACCACGGCACCGACTTCTCGGGACCCTTGACCGGACGGACGCCGAGTGCCTCGACGAACCGCTTGAACGCCCGCCGGCTCATCCGGAGCTGCGCGGTGCCGTTCGCCTGCTCCGACACCTTGAGCGGTCGGTCGCCGTTTACCCACTCCAGCAGCTCGGCGTGAGCCGGCAAGATCTCGTCCCGGTCCTCGGCACTCCCGTAGACGGTGGCCACTACCGATCCCGACGTGCTCCCGTCACCGATCACCCAGCCCACGTAGTGGGCGAACTCCGGCGTCCACTCGTCCGGGAAGCGGAGCGAGTCGGCGTGATCGCCCTTGGACCGGTAGTCGTCCGGATCCGAGGACACCGGGATGGCTGGATCGGCATTGATGGCAGGCGCGGAGCGGTCGAGGAGCTTGACCTCGTCGGAGAACGTCAGGTGGCGCGCTTCGACGTATCCGCGGTTCACCGTGAAGACCCGGTGACCAGGCGTGCAGCGCAGCTCCATCCCGTTGTCGAAACGGAGCCGGACGACGTCGTTGTAGCCCGTGATCATGAACGCCTCGGGACCGGTCAACAGGACCTGCTCCGCGGGGTCCTCCGGGTTCGTGGCGTCGTGGGTGTAGACGCCGAAGGTCTCCCCCTTGTTCGCCCGGTCGAAGAGCTCGGAGAACGGGATGAGGCCTTTGTCGGTGTGGACGCGGGCGGAGCCGGGAAAGCACGGGTTGCTGCCGTTGATCCGGCCCGTGTTGGGCGCGGTGTGCCACCGGTTGATCGTGGTGTCGAACTGCATGCCGGGGTCGGCGCACTCCCAGGCGGCATGGGCGATCTGGCGGAAGAGGTCGCGCGCCGGCACGGTGCGGACCGCGTGGCCGTCGGTCCGGGCCGTCAGCTCCCAGTCGGCCCCCTCCTCCACCGCCCGCATGAACTCGTCGGTCACCCGGACCGAGTTGTTGGCGTTCTGGTACTGGGTGGAGTGGCTGTCGGCCCCGTCCAGGTCCATGTCGAACCCCGCATCGCGCAGGACCCGCGCCTTCCGCTCCTCGATGGCCTTGCACCAGACGAAGTCCTCGACGTCCGGGTGGTCGGCGTCGAGGATCACCATCTTCGCCGCCCTTCGGGTTTTTCCGCCCGACTTGATGGTGCCCGCCGACGCGTCGGCCCCGCGCATGAAGCTGACCGGGCCCGAGGCGGTGCCGCCGCCCTTCAACAGCTCGTGCGACGAGCGGATGCGGGAGAGGTTGACCCCGGCGCCCGACCCGCCTTTGAAGATGACCCCCTCCTCCGTGTACCAGTTGAGGATGGAGTCCATCGAGTCCTCCACCGAGAGGATGAAGCAGTTGTGGACCCGCAGGCTCCCGCTCAGGTACTCACCGCTCTCCGTCTGGATGTCGTAGACGTCCATCGAGCCGATCGGCTCGATCCGCTCGATCTCGAGGCGCTTCACCGAGCCCGATCCGTGCCCCGGGAGCTCGAGGCTCTGCTCCAGCTTCTCGGCCTTGAGAGGGTCGATGAACCCGATCTCGTCGGCGAAGGTCGCCCGGTCCCCGAGCGTGCGGATGGTGAGCGACCAACAGCCCTTGCGGTTAGGCCGGGAGTCGGCCTTGAAACGGACACGGGAGAAGATCCCGAACCGGGCCAGCAGCGCCTGCGCCCCGCGGACCACCTCCTCGGAGATCATGTCGAGGCCGACGCGCGCCGACCGCTCCCCGATGGACACGTAGCCCTCGGCCTGGAAGAGGCTGCGCAGGTACGGGGCAACCACGGCGAGCGGCGCGGTCATCAGCCGCTCAGGCACAGTCATCTCGGTGCCGCGGGTGCGGAGGCCCCACGAGTCGACAAACGACGCAAGCGGTGCTCCGTAAAGGCGGATGCGGCGACAGTCGAGCGCCGCGTCCTGGGTGGTGACCTTCCGCTCGTGCCGGTGGACGTCCGGGAAGACCTCGTCGAGCGCGGCGAGCACCCATTCCCGCTCGGCGTCGGTAACCGTCATCGCCTCGACCGTCAACGACCGGTTCGTGCCCTCGTACTGGCCCACGAAGCCGTCGGACTGCAGCCACCCCGCCAGGGCAGCCTCGGCCGCCTCGCGCCGGGAGTACTCGCCGCCGCCGCTCGACCCGACCCGGTGCCACGTCAGCTTGTCACCCGCAGCCAGCTCTCCGGCGGGGACGAACCGCCCGTACCGCTCGTCGCTGGCCCTCCACACGAGGTGGTCGGCCGTGACGTCGAGCACGTGGCCTGCCTTCGTGTGGATCCGGAGCACCTCCTTGCGCCCGTTGTGCTTCACGGCCACGATCCTCGTGACGCCGTCGGCGTCCATCACCTTTGTCCCGACCGCCCCGCGCTCCACGAGGGCGCCGATCGGCACCAGGCCTTCCGGCGTGGTGACCAGCGCGTGGTACGGCTGGCACGCCGACCCCTGCTGCGGCACGCCGTGCACGCCGATGTTGAACCACACCGGCGAGTTGAAGGCGGCCTTCTGGTGGACGATGAGGTGCTTCAGCTCGTCCCGGAAGATCTCGGCCTCGGCGTCGTCCGCGAAGTAGCCGTCCTTGGCGCCCCAGGCGGTGAGCGTGTCGACCACCCGGTCGGCGACCTGCTTCAGCGACCACTCCCGCTCGGGCGTCCCGAGCGTGCCCCGGAAGTACTTCTGGGCGAGGATGTTGGTGGCATTGACGCTCCAGCCCTCGGGCACCTCCACGCCGAGCTGCTCGAAGGCCACGCTGCCGTCCCGGAAGTTGACGATGCGGGCGTCACGGCGGGCCCACCGCACTTCGTCGTACGGGTGGACCCCCTCGGTGGTGAAGTGGCGGCGGAGGCCGATGCCGGTCCGCTGGGGCGCAAGAGCCATGGTGTGTGATCCTCCGGTCTGGTCGCTGCCGTCGGCTTGGTGCTCGTGCCGGGCGCCGCCCGGCGGTGTCCCCCACGGTGGCTCGGTGCCCCCTGGTGGCCAGCACCCCGGGACCCCCGGGACGAGCGCTCAGACACAACATATTGTGATCGGAAGCCCCGGTGACACGAGATGCTGTGTCGATTACAGCACTGTAGTTACGCCCTTGTCAACCGTTCCGCGGACCGGCCGGCCCAGGTGAGGGGGCGTTCGCGAAGAATTGCACCGGGGCCCCGCCGGAGCCCGGGTCCGGTCTAGCGTGCGACCGTGGGCACCGTGGGCACCGTGGGCACCGTGGGCACCGTGGGCACCGTGGGCACCGTGGGCAC
>JBOGGH010000213.1:0-5346 GCA_050743905.1 Acidimicrobiales bacterium | reverse complement strand
CGTCCACGACGACCCCGCCGACTGGCCGGGGCTGCTCTCCGCCCAGCTCTGCGGCCCGGTGCGGTGGCGCCAGACCCTGGAGACGCTGGCCGGCCTGGGGGCCACCTCGCTCGTGGAGCTGGGGCCGGGCGGCGTGCTGAGCGGGCTGGCCCGCCGGGTGGTGCCCGAGATCCACGCCATGGCCGTCTCCACCCCAGAGCATCTCGACGCCCTCATGGACGCCGCCGCCGGGCCGGAGGCGTGGAGGCGGGAGGCGCAGGCCCACCAGGGCGAGCACCTGTACATGTCCGAGCGGGTGGTGGTCAGCCCCTCGTCGGGCATCTTCGTGCCCGAGTCGAGCCTGGCGGCACCCGGCACCGGCCTCCTCCCCGGGACGGCCGGGGCGGCCGGGGCGGCGGGCGGCCCGGCCTCCACGAACGACCCGGCCTCCGCCGGCGACGAGGTGGAGGTGGGAGGCCTGGTGGGCCGGGTGGGGGTGACCGAGGTGCGCACCCCCTTCGCCGGCAAGGTGGTCCGCTGGTTGGCGGCCAACGGCGAGCGGGTCCAGGAGGGCCAGCCTCTGGTGTGGCTCCGGGTGCCCGGGGCCGCGGGGTGACGACGCCCCCCGGCAGCGGGCCGGAACCCCGCGTGGTGCTGGTCACCGGGGGGTCCCGGGGCATAGGGGCGGCCTGCGTGGCCTGGTTCCTGGCCGCCGGCGACCGCGTGGCCACCACCTACCGAGGCGAGGAGCCGCCCGAGCCGCCGGGCACGGTGGTGGAGGCGGCCGGATCGCCCGACGCGGCGGCGGACAACGTGGCCGGCCGGTACCTCCCCCTCCGGTGCGACGTGACCGAGCCGGACCAGGTGGAGGCGGCCTTCGGCGAGATCGAGGCCCGCTGGGGCCCGGTGGAGGTGCTCGTGGCCAACGCCGGCATCACCCGGGACACCCTGGTCCTGCGCATGAGCGAGGACGACTGGCAGGCCGTCATCGACACCAACCTCACCGGCAGCTTCCGCGTGGCCAAGCGGGCGATTGCCAAGATGCTGCGGCTGCACCGGGGACGGATCGTGTTCCTCTCCTCGGTGGGAGCGTTCGTGGGGCTCCCGGGGCAGGCCAACTACGCCGCCTCCAAGGCCGGGATCGTCGGCATGGCGCGGGCCATGGCCCGCGAGGTGGCCAGCCGCTCCATCACGGTCAACGTGGTCGCACCGGGCGTGGTGGCCACCGATATGATCGCGGCGCTGGGCGACGACCGGGTCGAGCAGCTCCGGTCGATGGTCCCGCTGGGCCGCGCCGGCACTCCCGAGGACGTGGCCGAGGCCGTGGGGTACCTGTCCTCGGCGGGCGCCGGCTACGTGACCGGCGCCGTCCTCCCGGTCGACGGCGGCCTGGGCATGGGCCTGTGAGGGCCCGTCCCAGGCCGGGATGACCCGGGCGACCGAGAGACGAGAGACCGAGAAGAGAGGTAAGGAGACCACGTGGACAGCGACGCAGCGTTCGACAAGTTCCGGGACTGCGCGGTGGAGGTGCTGCAGGTGCCCGCGGAGAAGGTGACCCGGGAGGCCCGCTTCGCCGACGACCTGGACGCCGACAGCCTCGACCTGGTGGAGCTGGTGATGGCGCTGGAGGAGGCGTTCGACATCACCGTGGAGGAGACCGAGCTGGAGGACATCGAGACGGTCGGCCAGGCCTTCGAGCTCGTCTCCGGCAAGCTCTGATGCTCCTCGGCGTGGGGCCCGGCGGTCCCGTGCCGGGCCGGCGGGTGGCGGTCACCGGCCTGGGCGCGGTCACCTGCGTGGGCCTCGGGGTGGAGGCGCTGTGGAAGGGGCTGGTCCACCCCTCCATCGAGGGCGAGCGCCGGGTCCGCGACTTCGACCCGGCCGACTACTTCGGCCCGAAGGAGGGGCGCCGGCTGGACCGCTTCGCCCAGTTCAGCGTGGTCTCCGCCGAGATGGCCCTGGCCGACGCCGGCGACCTCCAGGCCGACCCGGACCGCGCCGGGGTGGTGTTCGCCACCGGGGTCGGCGGGTTCGAGACCCTGGCCGAGCAGGTCATGGTGTACCACGAGCGCGGCGCCCGGCGGGTCTCCCCGTTCCTGGTGCCGATGATGATGGCCAACGCAGGACCGGCCCACATCTCCATGCGCGCCGGCTGGCACGGCCCGTCGGAGAACGTGGTGACGGCCTGCGCCGCCGGCACCCACTCGGTGGGCAACGCCGCCCGGCTGGTGGCCACCGGCCGCTGCGAGGTGGCGATCGGCGGCGGGGCCGAGGCGTCGTTCCACCCGGTGGCGGTGGCCGCCTTCGCCAACATGACGGCGCTGTCCACCAGCGGCGTCTCCCGGCCCTTCGACGTGCGCCGCGACGGCTTCGTGATGTCCGAGGGCGCGGCGGCGCTGGTGCTCGAGGGGTGGGACCGGGCGGTAGCCCGGGGGGCCCACATCTACGCCGAGGTGGCGGGGGCCGGCAGCACGGCCGACGCCCACCACATCACCGCACCGGCGCCCGACGGCTCGGGTGCGGTGGCCTGCATGGAGCAGGCCCTCTACGACGCGCGGCTCTCCCCCGCCGACGTGCGCCAGATCAACGCCCACGGGACGTCCACCCCGGTGAACGACCAGACCGAGGCCCTGGCCATCGCCAAGGTGTTCGGCGAGCCCGGCCCGGCGGTGACGTCCACCAAGGGCGTCACCGGCCACGGGCTGGGGGCGGCCGGGGCCATCGAGGCGGTGGCGTCGGTGCTCTCCATCGAGCACCGGGTGATCCCCCACACCTACGGCTGCGAGGAGCTCGACCCCGAGATCCACCTCGACGTGGTCATGGGCGAGCCCCGACCGTGGGAGCCGGGGCCGGTCCTCTCGAACTCGTTCGGGTTCGGCGGCCACAACGGCTGCCTGGTGCTGCTGCCACCAGCCTGAACCGCCTGAACCGCCGGGGCCTGCGTCGCCGGCGGTCGGCGGCCGACCGTTGTGGAGGTGTGGCATCTCCGCGTACGCTCGCGCCCATGGCAGTCGTCACCCACGAGCCGCCCGGCGCCTCCGCCTTCACCTGGGACGATCTCCAGCTCGCGCCGGAGGACAGCCTGCGCCGGGAGCTGGTCGCTGGGCAGCTCCTCGTGACGCCGGCGCCGTCCAACCGGCACCAGGCGGCCGTCCTGTCGCTCGCCCGCCTCCTGGCCGACGCCTGTCCGGCCGACCTGCGGGTCATGCTCTCCCCCTGCGCCTGGAGGATCTCGGCCACCACGGTCTTCGAGCCCGACCTGATGGTGGTCCGTGGTGCCGAGCTCGATCTCGACGCGCCCTTCACCGGCACGCCGCTCCTGGTGGTGGAGGTCCGCTCGCCGTCGACGGCCGCCGCCGACCGGACGCTCAAGCGCGACCAGTACGCGCGCCACGGTGCCGCCGCCTACTGGCTGGTCGACCCGGGCGGTCCGGCAGGCGGCCACGTCCAGAGCCTCACCGCGCTCCGCCTGGCCGACGGCATCTACGAGGAGGAGGCGACGGTCACGGGCGACGAGCCCTATCAGGCCGAGCGCCCCTTCCCGGTCACCGTGGTGCCGGCCGAGCTCGTCCGGTAGGGGGCTCCGGTCCCCGCCGCGTCACACCCTTCGGCTACAACAGGGCCCGTGGAGCCGACCGCCGCCCAGGACCCGCACGCAGGGCCCTTCCCCGAGCTCCGCGTCTTCGCCTACGCCGTGGCCGAGAAGGCGTGGCTCTACGTCCCGATGGTCGAGGCCATGGTGGCCGCCAAGGAGCGGTTCACCCTCCAGCTCCGGCCGGCCGAGGTGGCCCGGGACCTGGCGGCCGCCGGCACCCACCGCGTCACCGAGCAGGAGGTGGCCGAGGCCCTGGAGGCGCTGGAGCGGTGGGGCGTCGTGCAGCGCTTCTACGACACGGCCGCCCCGGAGACCCTCGACCAGTTCTACGCCAAGCGCTACCTCTACCAGCTCACCGAGGAGGGGTCGCCGCCCACCGGGGCATCCAGGCCGTCCGCCGGGCCGGGATGGACGGGGGCCGCCTCTCGGCGGTCCTCCTGCCCGGGGTCGTGGAGCGGCTGGCCGCCGTCCGGGCCGAGGCCGCGGCAGCCGCACCGGACGGGGGCCGCCTCTACCGCTCGTTCGTCGACCTCTTCGGCACCTTCGCCGAGCTGGCGGACAACGCCGCCCGCTACATGAACGACCTGGCCGTGGAGACCACGGCCATCGCCGCCGACGACGAGTCGTTCGCCGCCTACAAGGGCGCGGTCTTCACCTACCTCAACGAGTTCGTGGCGCGGCTGGCCGAGGCCACCCCGCCGATCGTCGCCGCCATCGTGGAGCTGGACCCGCAGATCCCCGGGCTGATCGCCCTAGCCGCCGCGACCGACGCCGCACCCGTCCGGGAGGGCGAGGACCACGGGGTGGAACGGGCCTTCGCCGCCCGCTGGTCCGGCGTGCGGTCGTGGTTCGTCCGCCAGGGCCGCGAGGAGCCGATCGTGGACTCGCTCCGCGGGGCCATGATCGACGCCATCAACCGGATCCTCGCCGCCCTCGGCCGCCTGCACGAGCGGCACCTGCGGCGGGTGACCCGGGAGGCCGACTTCACCCAGCTCGCCCGCTGGTTCGCCACGGCCTCGCAGGAGGAGGCCGACCTCCTGTGGGACCGGGCGTTCGGCCTCTACCCGGCCCGGCACTTCGCCGAGCCCGCCGGGGACGAGGAGGTCGAGCGCGGCCGCAGCTTCTGGGAGGCCGGGCCGGCCGAGGTGGCGCCCAGGCTCCGTGCGGCGGGCACCCGGACGGGCGGCGGCAGGACGGGGCGGGCGGCCGACTACTCGGCGGCCAAGGCGGCCGGGCTCGCCAGGATCCGCGCCCAGCACCGCCAGGCGGCGGTGGCCACCGAGCGGCTGGCCGGCCGCACGCCGTCCCGGCTCTCGGACCTCGGCGTCCTGGACCCCGACGAGTTCTCGCAGTTCCTCGCCCTGGTGGACGCCGCCCTGTCGTCGCGGCCGGGGGACGACGGGTCCCGGACGGCGGCGACGCCGCTCGTCACCGTCACCCTGCGGCCCCTCCGGGACCCGCGCCCGGCCCGGGCCACGGTGGCCACGTCCACCGGGCGCCTCCACTGCGACGACCTGCTCCTGGAGATCGCCCTCGCCACCACCCAACGGCAGGCGGCGGCCGGGTGACCCTCGACGACGACGACCTGCGGCAGGCCGTCCGGGGCCTCCTGGCCGAGCCGATGCTCCGCCGCGAGGGCGACGTGCTCACCCTCGTGCGCCGACACCGCGGTGAGATCGGCCGGTGGTTCGCCGACGAGCTCGGCTACCGGCTGGACGCCGCCCGGCCGGGCGTGGCGCGGCTGGCCAAGCTGCCGGGCCCGGGGCACGAGC
>JBOGGH010000212.1:0-5353 GCA_050743905.1 Acidimicrobiales bacterium | reverse complement strand
GTGGTGCCCCGGTGACCGGCCCCGCCCCCGGCCCGGCGCCGCTGGCCCTGACCCTGCAGGACGTCCTCGACCTCCGGGCCTACGAGCGCGTCCGGGAGGAGTTCCGCGCCCGTGTCATGGCTCGCAAGCGCCGCCGCCGGGTGTCGTTGGGTCCCATCATGACCGCCGTGTTCGAGTGCGCGGACACGGTCCGCTTCCAGATCCAGGAGATGGCCCGGGTGGAGCGGATCCTCACCGACGAGGGGATCCAGGGCGAGCTGGACGTGTACAACCGGCTCCTGCCGGCGCCCGGCGAGCTCTCGGCCACGCTGTTCATCGAGCTCACCAGCGAGGAGGACCTGCGCCACTGGCTGCCCCGCCTGGTGGGGGTGGAGCGGTCGCTGGCCTTCGAGCTGGCGCCGTCCGGCGGGGAGCCCGCCGGTAGCGGGGCCACCGTTGTGCCCAGCGTGCCCGAGGCCACGCACGCCGAGGCCCTGACGAGGGAGGAGGTGACCCCGGCGGTGCACTACCTGCGCTTCCCGTTCACCGAGGCCGAGGTGGCCCGGTTCGCCGCCGGCCCGGTGGCCCTGGCGGTGCGGCACCCCGCCTACGAGGCCCGCACCGAGCTGGACGAGGAGACCAGGCAGGAGCTGCTGGACGACCTCCGGGGCCGGACCGAGCGGCTGCCATTGGCGTGAACGCCGGTCGCTGCACGGGGCCGGGCTGCGCCAACCTGGGCTGAACAGGGGTGAACGGGGCTGAACTGGGCCTCTCGTCTTTACAGGCCGTACGGGGGTGGTCCATAATCGAATTTCCGCCGCATTCGGCACGGCGCGGGTTCACCGCGGCCGGCGCCGTTCCCGGCGGTACTCCCCGTTGAACGTTGTCCCAGAGAAAGTGCTTTCCATGACTCCCACGTGGCGCAGGCGTGCCGCATGCCGAGGCATCGACGTCGAGGTCTTCTACCCCTCGACCGACGACGAGACCGAGGCGGCCGAGGCCAAGGCGATCTGCGCCGAGTGCCCGGTCCGCCAGGCGTGCCTGGAGCACGCCCTGGCGCACCACGAGCGGGAGGGCGTGTGGGGCGGCACCACGGAGCGGGAGCGGCGCCGGATCGTCCGGCAGCGGCGGAAGTCGGCCTGACCGCCTGACCGCCTGACCGCCTGAGTGCCGGCCGGTCCGGCCGGCGCGCCCGTGCGCTTCCCTCCCCCCGGCCGCTCAGGGCACCACGCAGGGCGTGGGGTTCCAGGGCTCCTGCTGCGTGTTGGTGTAGACGGCTGTGGGTGGGGTGGTCGTGGTGGTGGTGCCTGTGGCCCCTGTGGCAGAGGACGCTGTGGTGCCTGTGGTGCCTGTGGTGCCTGTGGCCGCCGACCCTGTGGACGCGCCGGTCACCCCGGTGAACGAGCCGCCCACCACCAGCACCACCTGGTCCCCGGTCAGGTGGGCGTCGGAGGCGAGCTGCGTGGCGCCGGAGATGTGGGAGGCCAGGGTGGTGGCCGCCTCCTTGTGGCCCGGCGCGTACTGGATCTCGGTGGTGGCCACCCCCTCGGCTGTGGCGTTGGCGATGCCGGTCACGTCGAAGCCGAGCTGCCGCAGGCTGGCGGCGGTCTCCGAGGCGATCGGCTGTGTGAAGTCCACCCCGTTCAGCACCTGGACGTCCACCTGGGAGGGCGGCAGGGAGGGCGCGGTGGTCGTGGTGCTGCCGGCGGTGCTGCCGGCGGTGCTGCCTGTGCTCCCCGAGCCGGCTGTGGACGATGTGGCGCCGACCTGGTTGAAGGCGGCGATCATCTGCTGGGCCTGCGGCACCGCCATGCCCAGCACGTCGGCGCCGCCTGTGGTGGTAAAGCCGTAGGTGGGGAGCGTCTCGGTATGCAGGTTGCCCTGGGGCAGCCCGTGGAACTGCTCGGCGATCGAGATGAGGTCGCTCTCCGAGAGCGTTGTGTCGATGGTCATGTCGCTGACGGCGGCACCGATGAAGTTGTTGACGGTGATCGGGTTGAGCGTGACCCGGCTCAGCTTTGTGAGCACGGACCGGAAGAAGGCGTCCTGGCGCTGGATGCGGCTGAAGTCGCTGAGGCCGTCGTACTGCCACTCGCCTGTGGCCTGGTAGTAGAGGTGCCGGGCCCGCACCAGCTCCAGCGCCGTGGCCCCGTCCACCTGCTGGCAGCCGGTCTGGGTCACGTCCAGCCCTGAGTAGGCGTCCTTCACCGGGGTGGGGAAGTCCATTGTGATCCCGCCGAGGGCGTTGACCATCGCCTGGAACCCTGTGAAGTTGACGGCCACGTAGTGGTTGATGGGGATCCCGAGGTCGTGCTCGATGGTCTGGATCAGCAGGTCCGGCCCTGTGTTGAAGGCGGCGTTGATCCGGTTTGTCCCCGAGTCCGGGCCTGTGCCGGGGATGTCCACCCACAGGTCCCGGGGGATCGACATCATCCAGACCTCCTTGGTGGCCGGGACGATGCGGGCCACGATGAGGACGTCGCTGCGCTGCCCGCTCTCCACTGTGGGTGTGCCGAACTCTGTGACCTGCGAGGAGGACTTGACGAACGACCTGGAGTCCGAGCCCACCAGCAGGATGTTGAACGGCTTGCCCGGGGGCGCCTGGGCCACTAGGTGCGGCGCGTGGATCTTCTTGATCTGGTGGAAGCGGTAGGTGGCGTAGACGTAGGTCCCCGCGCCGAGGCCCACCACCACGAGGGCCAGGACGATCACCGCGTACAGGAGGCGCCGGGGCCAGCGGTGCCTCGCCTTCCGGGCCTTCTTGGCCTGCTTGCGGCGCGCCCGCTGCAGGGTCCGGCGGTCCATGGCCGGTGCCGGGCCGGTGGGTGTGGGTTCGGAGGGGGGGTCGAAGTGGTCCAACGGCTCGAAGGCGGCGCGCTCACGCGCCACCAGGGGAAACTACCCCCCGAACCTGAAGGCGACGTGTCACCGACGGCCGCCCGGTGCCTCCCCGGGAGCAGGCCGGCGCCCCTGCGCCACCGGCCGGCGCCTCCCCCCGGAGCCG
Organism: Acidimicrobiales bacterium; assembly: GCA_050743905.1. Classification (GTDB taxonomy): domain Bacteria; phylum Actinomycetota; class Acidimicrobiia; order Acidimicrobiales; family RAAP-2; genus JBOGGH01. The sequence goes on along the minus strand of JBOGGH010000212.1, from coordinate 2,370 downwards.
GGCAGGCGGTCGGATAGGTTGGCCCGGTGCAATTCGCGCTGCCGGCGGAGATGGCGGAGCTGCAGCAGTCCGTCCGCCGGCTGGCCCGGGACAAGGTGCGCCCGCGGGCCCGCGAGATCGACCGGAGCGGCGAGTACCCGCAGGACCTCTTCGACGCCTTCCGGGAGGCGGGGCTCCTGGGCCTGTGCGTGCCCGAGGCGCTGGGCGGCGCCGGCGCCGGGATCCTGGGGCTGGTGGTGGCCGTCGAGGAGGTGGCCAAGTACTCCAACGCCGCCGCGCTGATGCTGCTGCTCACCCGCCTGCCCACCGGGCCCCTGCTCATCGCCGGGAGCCCCGCCCTGAAGGAGCGGTACGTGCGCCCGGTGGCCGAGGGCACGGAGCGGGCGGCGTTCGGGCTCTCGGAGCCCCAGGCGGGCAGCGACGTCATGGGCATGCGCACGCGCGCCGAGCCCGACCCCGACCGGCCCGGGGGGTGGGTGCTGACCGGCACCAAGTGCTGGATGTCCGGCGTGCGCGAGGCGGACTGGTACACGGTCTTCGCCAAGACGGGGGACCCGGCCAGCCGTGCGCACCACTCGGTGACCGCCTTCGTGGTGGAGCGGCGCTGGCCCGGCGTGTCCGTGGGGGGCACCGACCGCAAGATGGGCGTGCGCGGGGTGGACACCGGCGAGCTGCTCCTCGACGGGGTCCGGGTGCCGCCGGAGAACGTCATCGGCGAGGTGGGCGGCTTCCGCCTGGCCATGCTCGGCCTGAACGCCATGCGGCCGGTGGTGGCCGCCCGGGGCATCGGGCTGGCCGAGGGCGCGCTCATGTACGCCACCGAGTACGTCAAGCAGCGGGCGGCCTTCGGCGGCACCATCGCCGACTTCCAGGGCATCCGGTGGGAGATCGCCCGGTGCGCGGTGGAGATCGAGGCGGCCCGGCTGCTCACCTACCGCGCCGCCGCCGTGGCCGACGCCGGGCACTACGGCAAGGAGGACGTGCCGGTCCTGTCGATGGCCAAGTACCACGCCACCGAGCTGGCGGTGCGGGCCTCCGGGCTGGCCGTCCAGCTCCTCGGGGCCGCCGGGTACATGGAGGACCATCCCACCGAGCAGTGGTACCGCGACGCCAAGCAGCTCACCATCGTGGAGGGCACGTCGCAGGTGCAGCTCAACCTGATCGCCCGCGGCGTGCTGGACGGGGACCTGTGGTGGGACTGACCGCGGCGGGCCCGACCTTCGAGGAGCTGGGCGGCTGGCCGGGGGTGCTCGGCCGGCTGGTGGCGGGGGAGTCGCTCTCGGCCGGGGAGGCGCGCTGCGTCCTCGGCCAGGTGCTCGACGGGACGGCCACGGACGTGCAGACCGCGGCGCTGGTGGTGGCGCTCCGGGCCAAGGGCGAGACCATCGAGGAGCTGAGCGGCCTGGTCCGGGCCATGCTCGACCACGCCGAGCGGGTGCCGGTCCACGCCGACGTGCTCGACGTGGTGGGCACCGGCGGCGACCGGCTCCGCAGCATCAACGTCTCCACCATCGCCGCCTGCATGGCCGCCGGCGCCGGGGCCGCCGTGTGCAAGCACGGCAACCGGGCGGCGTCCTCCTCGGTGGGCACGGCGGACGTGCTGGAGGCGCTGGGGGTGGCGGTCGACCTGGGCCCGGCGGGCGTGGCCCGCTGTCTGGCCGAGGTGGGGATGGCCTTCTGCTTCGCGCCCCGGTTCCACCCGGCCATGCGGTTTGCCGGGCCGGTCCGGCGCCAGCTCGGGATCCCCACGGTGTTCAATTTCATGGGGCCGCTCGCCAACCCGGCCCGGGCCAGCTACCAGCTCGTGGGGGTGAGCGACCCGGCCATGGCCCCCACGATGGCCGGGGTGCTGGGCGCCAACGGGACCAGGCACTCGATGGTGGTCTACGCCGACGACGGGCTGGACGAGCTCAGCGTCACGTCGCCCTCGACCGTGCTGGAGGTGGTGGGCGACGGCGCGGGTGCCCACGAGGTGCGCACCTGGCGGCTCGACCCGGCGGACGTGGGACTGGCCCGGGCGACCATGGAGGACCTCCGGGGCGGCGACGCCGCCTTCAACGCCGAGGTGATCCGCCGGGTGCTGGCCGGCGAGCGGAGCCCCCGTCGGGACATCGGGGTGCTGAACGCCGGGGCGGCGCTGGTGCTGGCCGGGGCGGCCGGCGACCTCCCCGAGGGCATGGCCAAGGCCGCCGAGGCCGTGGACTCGGGCCGGGCTGCCGAGGTGCTGGAGGGGCTGGTGAGGGTCTCGAACGACGCGGCGGGCGAGGAGCGGGCCGCCGCCGCCCAGGCGGCCGCCGACGCAGGGGCCGGTGACCCAAGGGCCGGCGAGCCATAGGAGGCCGGCGACGCAGCGGACGGCGAGCCCTGGGG
>JBOGGH010000211.1:0-5357 GCA_050743905.1 Acidimicrobiales bacterium | reverse complement strand
GTGCGCGAGGAGGTGGCGCCGGTGGTGGCCGAGGTGGCGGCGCTCGAGGGGGACGCCCGGCGGGCGGCGATGGTGGCCACCGGGCTGCACTCGCCGCACTGGCCGGCCCCGTGGGGACGCGGTGCCTCGCCCCTGGAACAGCTCGTGGTGGACGAGGAGCTGGCCCGGGCGGGCGTGGCGCGCCAGCACATCGGCGTGGGCGCCTGGGCCCTCCCCACGATCATCGCCCACGGGACGCCGGAGCAGCAGGAGCGCTGGGTGGGCCCCACGCTCCGGGGCGAGCTGTCCTGGTGCCAACTGTTCAGCGAGCCCGGCGCCGGGTCCGACCTGGCCAGCCTCACCACCCGGGCGGAGCGGGCGCCAGGCGGCTGGCGGCTCACCGGCCAGAAGGTCTGGACCTCGATGGCCCAGTCGGCCGACTGGGGCATCTGCCTCGCCCGCACCGACCCCACGGTCCCCAAGCACGAGGGGATCACCTACTTCGTGGTGGACATGCGCGCCGAGGGGCTGGACGTGCGGCCGCTGCGCGAGCTCACCGGCGACGCCATGTTCAACGAGGTCTTCCTGACCGACGTGCTGGTGCCGGACGACTGCGTGATCGGCACGCCGGGCGGGGGGTGGTCCATCGCCCGGACCACGCTGGCCAACGAGCGGGTGTCGATGTCCTCGGGCGCCACCTTCGGGACGGGGGTGGAGTCCGTCCTGCACCGGGTGGCGCGCCTGGGCGGGGGCGCGCCGGCCGGCGCCGAGGGCGAGCTGCGCGCGCTGCTGGCCGAGGCCCACGCCCTGCGGCTGATGGGCCACCGCGCCACCCTCCGGTCGCTGTCGGGCACCGACCCGGGATCCGGCGCCAGCGTGCGCAAGCTCCTGGGCGCCGAGCACGAGCAGCGGGTCCAGGAGCTGGGGCTGGCCCTCCGGGGCGCCGACGGCGCGGTGATGGACGGCGGGAGCCGGCGCTGGGGCCACGGGTTCCTGGTGACCCGGTGCCTCACCATCGCCGGCGGGACCAGCGAGGTGCAGCGCAACGTGATGGCCGAGCGGATCCTGGGCCAGCCCCGGGACCCCGAGCCGGCGTCCTGACCGGGCGCCGGCGCACGGTCCGCAGGACAGGTCCCGGCGGGGTGGGCGAGGATCAGAGGGCAGCGGACGAGCAGAGGGAGAGGGAGCGACCATGACCATGACCGTGCTGGAGGAGCGGGACCGGCTGGGGGTGCGGCCGGGCCGGCTCTACGTCGACGGCGCGTGGTCGGACGCGTCGGACGGCGGGACCTGGGACCAGGTGAACCCGGCCACCAACGAGACCGTCACCACCTTCGCCGTGGGCTCGGCGGCCGACGTCGACCGGGCCGTGGCCGCCGCCCGGAAGGCGTTCGACGAGGGGCCGTGGCCCCGCATGCACGCCAAGGACCGCAAGGCGATCATGCGGCGGCTGGTGGACCTGATCACCGAGCACGGCGACGAGCTCAACCGGCTCCAGACGCTCGAGAACGGCATGCCACTGGCGTTCAGCTCCATGTCGGCCGTCTCCAGCGAGATGGCGGCGGCGATCTTCGACCACCACGCCGGCTGGATCGACAAGATCTGCGGCAGCACCTACCCCTCCTACGAGGCGGCGGCCACCGGCGGCGAGGTCCAGATGCTCAGCTTCCGGGAGCCGGTGGGCGTGGTGGCCGCCGTCATCCCGTGGAACGCCCCCCTCATGCTCTTCGCCCAGAAGGTGGCCCCGGCGCTGGCCACCGGCTGCACCGTGGTGCTGAAGCCCTCGGAGCTCGCGGTGCTGACCTCGCTGCGCATGACCGGGCTCATCGAGGAGGCGGGGGTGCCGGCCGGGGTGTTCAACCTGGTCCCGGGCCCGGGCGACCCCACCGGCGAGGCGCTGGTGACCCACCCGGGCGTGGACAAGGTGACCTTCACCGGGAGCCGCGGCGTGGGCCAGCGGATCCTCGCCGCCTCCGCCGAGCGCATCACCCGGGTGACCCTCGAGCTCGGGGGCAAGAGCCCGAGCATCGTCTTCGACGACGCCGCCAGCGTCGAGGCCGCGGCGATGGTGGCCATGGGGATGGTGTCGATGGGCATCTCGGGCCAGGGGTGCGTCTGCCAGACCCGGTCGCTCGTCCACCGGTCCGTCTACGACGAGTTCCTGGAGGCGGCGGCGAGCTTCACCGACATGGTGGCGTTCGGCGACCCGTTCGACCCGGCCACCACCTCGGGGGCCATCGTCAACCAGCGGCAGCTCGACCGGATCATGGGCTTCATCGACCGGGCCCCCGGCGAGGGCGCCCGGCTGGTCAAGGGGGGCGACCGTCCCGGCGGCGACCTGGCCCAGGGCAACTTCGTCAACCCCACCCTCTTCGCCGACGTGGACAACTCGATGTCGGTCGCCCGGGAGGAGGTGTTCGGGCCGGTGCTGGTGGCGATGCCCTTCGACGACGAGGAGGAGGCGCTCCGCCTGGCCAACGACACCGACTACGGCCTGGGGGCCGGCGTGTACACCCGGGACGTGGGCCGGGCCTTCCGCGTGGCCAAGGCGGTGCGCGCCGGCACCGTGGGCATCAACGACTACACGGTCATGGCCAACGTCCCCTTCGGCGGCTACAAGGCCTCCGGGCTCGGCCGGGAGGGCGGCTGGGAGTCCATCGTGGCCTTCACCGAGGTGAAGTCGGTGGTGGTGGGGATCTCCTGAGATCCTGACACGCCCAGTGCAATCCGCACGCCGGAACGGGGCGGGCCGGCGGCGCTGCTCGGCGGGCCCCGGAAACGCCGGTGAGCTGGGAGATTCTGGAAAGCAGAATTCTCGTTCCCTGCTATTGCGCGCTCAGGAACATCGGGGTAGAAATGACTTTGCGATTCCGTTGGTGGGAACCGGGTCTGGGGGAAGGCCGGCGGAACGTCCACGGAACCGACGGGCTCGGGGGGCGGCTTCGGAGGGGGGGCTGGCCCGCCGGGTCCGGGAAGGCCCTCTGGAGGGGCATCGCGTCGGGGGTCGCGATGCCCTCCGGAGGAGCCTCCGCCTGCGTTCGCGGGACAGCGTCTCGGCCGGGCGCCCACCGGCGGAGCCCGCGGTGGCGCCTGAGCACCCGGCGCGGAGGGCCCGCAGTGCGCCCGGCCTGCACGGACGGGGCCCCGGGCGGTACATTCGTCCCATGGAGAAGAAGGACCGCCGTCCGATACAGACGATCATCATCGGTGACGGCATGGTGACGGAGGTGGATCCGCCCCGCCTCATCGGCAGCTACTGCGCGGTGTGCGAGTTCTACCACTTCCCCGAGGCGGCAACCTGTCCCTACTGCGGGGCGTTCGGCCCGCTCACCACCGAGCTGTCGAGCCGGGGACGCCTGTGGGCGTGGACGGCGGTGCACGCGTCGCCTCCCGGCTACCGGGGTGGCGTGCCGTACGGCTTCGGCGTGGTGGAGCTCCCCGAGCGCCTGCGCGTGGTCACGCGCCTGACCGAGGCCGAGCCGTCCCGCCTCGACTTCGACCAGCCCATGCACCTCGAGGTGGTGGCGCTCCACCGCGACGACGACGGTCGCGCCGTCCTCACCTACGCGTACGCGCCGGACGGGGTGATGGCCGCGGACCAGGCGGCCGGAGTCGGTGCCGCGGTAGCCGGGGCATCCGGAGGTGCGCAGCCCGCGTGACCCCGGTCGAGGTGGCGGGGGTGGGCCTGCACCCGTTCGGCCGGTTCCCGGGCACGTCGATCACCGAGATGGGGGTGGCGGCGGTGCGGGACGCCATGGCCCAGGCCGGGCTGGGACCCAGGGGGTTCGAGGCCGCCTTCTGCGGCACCGCCTACGGCGGCGTGGCCTCGGGCCACAAGGTGCTCGGCGCCCTGGCGTCCACGGGCATGCCTATCGTGGACGTGGAGGCCGGCTGTGCCAGCGGCACGGCGGCGCTCATGCTGGCCGCCGGGGCGATCCGGGCCGGGCAGTACCGCACGGTCCTGGTCTTCGGCATCGAGAAGATGCCCAAGGGCATGATCCGCTCGTCGTTCTTCGAGCCGTGGCAGGAGGAGGCCGGCCTGTCGGCCACGCCCGCCTACTTCGCGCTGCGGGCCCAGCGGTTCATGCACGCCTCGGGCGTGACCAAGGAGCAGCTCGCCGCGGTGGTGGTGAAGAACCGTCGCCAGGGCGTGCACAATCCCGACGCCATGTTCCGCAAGGAGGTGGACGCGGCGGGCGTGCTCGCCTCGCGGGTGGTCTGCGAGCCGCTGCACCTGTGGATGCTGTGCTCGCCCAACGAGGGCGCGGCGGCCGTGGTGCTCGCCGCCGGCGACGGTGCTCCCGGTGGCTCCGGCCGTGGCGGTGGCTCCGGCCGGGTGCGCCTCGCCGCGGCGGTGCTGCGCTCCCACCTGCCCGGACCGGTGCTGAGCGAGTCCACCCCCATGTCGGGGACCACCGACGACACCATCCCGAGCGCCAGCACCCTGGCCGCCACCGCCGCCTACGAGGAGGCCGGGCTCGGGCCGGACGACCTCGACGTGGTGGAGTGCCAGGACACCGACGCCTGCCGGGAGCTGATCGCCTACGAGGAGCTCGGCCTGTGCAAGCCGGGCGACGCCGGCGTCCTGCTGGACGAGGGCGCCACCGCGCTCGGCGGCCGCCTCCCGGTCAACGTGAGCGGCGGGCTGCTCTCCAAGGGCGAGCCGCTTGGCGCCTCCGGGCTGGGCCAGGTGGTGGAGCTGGTGCGCCAGCTCCGGGGGGAGGCGGGCCCCCGCCAGGTGGAGGGGGCGGGCGTGGCGCTGGCCCACACCGTGGGCCGCGGCGCCAACGCCGGCGTCACGATCCTGGTGCGCTGAGGTCCGCCAGGGCCACCTTCGTGAGGGCGGCCAGCGCCGTGCGGGTGTCCCGGGCTATCCGGGCGAGGCGGCGCACCTCCCAGGGCCGCCGGGCCAGGAGGCGGGCGACCGCCCGGCCGTCGGTCGAGCCGTCCGCCTTGACGAGGCCGAAGACCACGTCGTCCACGAGGTCGCCGTCGGGCCGGTCGCTGATGGCCCGGACCACGCCCCAGGGCGTCCCGTGGCGCTCGCAGGCGGCGGCCACGGCCGACGTCTCCATGTCCACCGCCGCCACGCCCCGGGCAGCCAGGTCGGCCACGGTGCTGTCCCCGGTGGCCAGCGTCTCGCAGGTGACGAGCGTCCCGCCGCGCCCGCCCCGCACGGGCCGGGTGGGGCGGTGCTCCCCGCCGGAGGCCCGGTCCACCACCACGTCGGGGCTGAGCAGCGTGCCGATGGCCATCGCCGGGTCGATCCCCCCGGAGACGCCCACCAGGAGCACGCGGCCCACGGCGGTGGCGGCCAGGAGCCGCTCGGTGGCCGGTCCTGCCGCCGCCGGGCCCACGCCCACCACCGAGGCCACCAC
>JBOGGH010000210.1:0-5358 GCA_050743905.1 Acidimicrobiales bacterium | reverse complement strand
GTCTTGCGGCGACCTGGCGGTAGGGCCGGGCGGCCGAGCGGCCCGGGGACCCGGCGTGCGAGGAGGACCATGAAGCTCTCGGGACATCACAGGACCACCCTGGGCAAGCTGTTCGCGCACCCGGTGAGCCACAACACCGAGTGGCACGACGTCCGTTCGCTGCTGGAGCACCTCGGGACGGTGGAGGAGGAGCACGACGGGCGGCTGAGGGTGACGCTCGCCGGGAGCACCAAGGTCTACGACACCCCGCACCACCACCGGCACACGCTCGACGAGCAGCAGATCCTGGACGTCCGCCGGATGCTCGCCGACGCCGGCGTCATGCCGGACCGGGCGCACTGACCGGTTGACGCCCCGTCCGGCGGCTGCCGCCGGACGCGTGCGCGCTCAGGTGAGCAGGCTCTTGGAGACCAGGGCTATCCCCTGGCCCCAGGTCCGCAGTGTGGTGCCCGGGAGGAAGGCGTCGCCGTTGTGGTGGTGGTCCACCTGTGGCGCCGCCACGTAGCGCTCGCGCCCGTCCGGCCCGATGAAGTAGAGGATCGAGGTGTGGACGATGTCGGCCTGCGGGTTCGGGGCCTCCACCGTCACGCCGTAGTGGTGCCACACCGGCCGCAGCTCGCTCGCCGGGCCGGTGAGGAAGTGCCAGGAGGGGATCGAGTCCAGGCGGTGCGCCCTGGAGAACCCGGCCACGCTGGGCACGCCGGCGAAGTACTCGTTCACGTTGACCCCGAGGAAGACGACGTGACGGGCTGTCGTCCCGAGGTCGCGGTAGGCGTCCACGAGCTCCTGGGAGACGATCGGGCAGACGTCGGTGCAGTGGGGGTCCATGAAGCCCAGCACCACCACCCGGCCGCGGAAGCCCTGCAGCGAGCGGGTCCGGCCCGCCTGGTCCACCAGCGTGAAGCCGGGCGCCCGGCTCCCGGGCAGTGACGAGAGCGCCATCTCGTTGGCCACCGACGTCGGCACGTCGGGCGGCAGGCCGGATGGCCGGAGGCCCGCGTCGGCGGCCGGCGCGCCCCGGTGCGCCACGAACGCGACCGCCAGGAGCACCGCCGCCAGCACGGCCACGGCGACGCCCACGGCGATCAGCGGGTGGTGGGAGCGGGGGGCTCGTGGTGGTGGGGACGGCTGGTCCAACGTCTCGGTCTGGGCTGTCTCGGTCTGGGTTCCGGGCTGCCGCCGGGCTGGCCGCCCGGCGGGGGTCTCCCGGCGGGGGTCTCCCGGACCGAGCGACTCAGAAGAAGGTAACAAGAACCCCAGAAATTAGGCAAGCCTAAGATGTTGGCACCGGGCCCCCGGGCCCCATCAGGCGGCGCCGGGGACCGCCTCCACGCCGACCGCCCACCGCGGACTGTCGCGGGAGCCGGAGGGGCGTCGTCGGAGAGGCACGCCACCGCGATGGCGGACGCGATCGTCATCCCGTTGCCGATGACCAAGCCCGCAGGCAGGGCCTCGGGTACATGCTTGCCGATGTACATTGGCGCCACGAGCGAGGCGGTGCCCACCCCCGGGCCGATCACGGAGCTGGCGATGCCGGAACCCTGCCCACCGCGGCCAGCGGCGCCGGCACCACCACCACCACCACCACCGGCGGCGGCGGCGGAGAGGAGGCCGACGGCGGTGCGCCCGCCCCGGCGGACGCGATCGTCCACGTGGCCCCCGAGCCGTAGCGGCCCCCCCGCCCGATGAGCACCACCACGGCCGCCCGCCTGGTGCGCCACGGGGATCCGCTCCGGGTGGCGGAGGTGGCGCTGCCCGAGCCGGGGCCGGACGAGGTCCTGGTGGCCATGGCCTACGCCGGCGTGAACCCGGTGGACCGGTACGGGGCCGAGGGCCGCGTCGCCGCCGACGGCCCGGTGCCCCGGACCCTCGGCACCGAGGGCGTGGGCCGGGTGGCCGGGAGGCCGGTGCTGGTCTACGGCCACGGCGTGGGGACCCGCCGGGACGGCCTGTGGGCCGGTGCGGCGGTGGTGCCGGCCGCCGCCGTGGTGGATCTCCCCGAGGGCGTGGACGCGGTCCCGGCGGCGGCCATGGGCGTGGCCGGGGTGACCGCCTGGCGGGTGGTGACCGAGCTGGGGGGCGTGACCCCGGACGACCGGGTCCTGGTGCTCGGGGCGAGCGGCGGCGTGGGTTCCGTCGCGCTGTCCGTGGCGCGGGGGATCGGGGCCGAGGTGTGGGGCCAGACGGTCCGCCGGGAGAACGTGGCGTGGATCACCGGGCGCGGCGCCCGGCGGGTGGTGGTCGGGGCGGCCGACCGGCTGGTGGCGGCCGTCGGCGGCTGGCAGCCGACCGTGGTGGTGGACCCGCTCGGCGGCGGCTACACCGGTGCGGCGATCGAGGCGATGGCGCCGCACGGCCGGCTGGTCATCCTCGGCACCTCGGCCGGCCCGAGGGGCGAGCTGCCGCTCCAGGCGCTCTACCGCAAGGGGCTGACGATCAGCGGCTACGGCGGGTTGATCGAGCCCGAGGACGTCATGGCCCGCGCCGTCCGGGCGGCCCTCCAGGCGCTGGCCGACGGCCGGCTGCACGTGCCGGTGGACGACGTGGTGCCGCTGGCCGAGGTCAACGGCGCGCTGCGCCGGCTGGCCGGCCACGGGGTCCGCGGGAAGCTCGTCCTCGACCTGGCGGCGGGCTGACCACCGAGCCGTCCTCCCGAGCCAGGTCCAGGCGGGAGCGGTCGGCGCGGGCCTCGGCCGCCGCGCGGGACTCCACCACCACCTCGGCCCGCCGGCGGGGGAGGGACCCCGGGTGGTGCTCCTGGAGGTAGCGGACGAGCCGCTCTCGCACCTCGCACTGGAGGTCCCACGAGCGGGAGCTGTCGGCCGCGCTCATGAGCGCCCGGAGCTGCATCGTCTCCGAGCCGAGGTTGGTGACCTGGAGTACGCGCACCTTCCCGTTCCAGTTGGGCGAGCTGGCCACGATCTCCTGGAACGCCCGGCGCAGGTCGTCGACCGGCGCCGAGTAGTCCACCTCAACGAAGACCCAGCCGAGGATGTCGGCGGTGGAGCGCGTCCAGTTCTCGAACGGCTGGTCCACGAAGTAGGAGATGGGCAGGACCAGGCGACGGAGGTCCCAGATCCGCACCACCACGTAGGTGAGGGCGATCTCCTCGATCCGGCCCCACTGTGTCTCCACCACCACCACGGTGACCCGCCGGAGCACCTGGATCTGGGTGTGGACGCGGCGGGCCCGCAGGTTGTCCTCGGCCTCGAGCCGGTAGTGGCTGAGGAAGAGCTCGTCGAACAGGAAGGTGGTCCGCACCGCGAACCAGGCGATGGACGCCACCAGCCCTACGCCCACCACGTGGGTGAGGATGCTGCCGGCGGGCCCGGGGAGCCCGACGCCGGCCAGGGCGATCTCCAGGCCCGCCAAGGGGAGGACCACGCGGCACGGGGCCCGCAGGTTGGCCACGAGGGCGCGCCGGTCCGCGGCGCCCGAGCGGGCCAGGTGCCGGCCGAGGATCCAGAACGCCAGCAGGTACGTGGCCATGCCGGCCACGGTGGCACCGGCCAGGACTGCGGTCAGGTCGAGCGGCTGCATACGTGGTTCCGCCGGCGCCTTGTCGCGGCGTGCTGGCCCCCGGCCCCTACCCACCGCCGCCCGGTGGGCAAACCCGCGCACTCGGGTTTCCGCCGGGAGCCCGCCGGGTACCCGCAGTAGCGACGCGCGGGCCGCCCGCACGGTGGCGGTGGCGGTGGCGGTGGCAGGCCCGTGGCTCGGATCGCCGGAGCGGGGACGCGCCGCCGGCGGGCCACGGCGGGCCGGAGCGGCGGACCGGAGAGCGCAGGGACGAGGAGCGCAGGGACGAGGAACGCAGAGGAGGGCGCGAGACGATGGGCACGCAGGGGATCGCTGTGGTGACCGGGGCGTCGGCCGGGGTGGGGCGGGCCACCGTCCGCGAGCTGGCGGCGCGGGGGTTCGACGTGGCGTTGCTGGCCCGGGGCGGCGCCGGCCTGGACGGCGCGGCCAAGGACGTGGCGGACGCCGGGCGGCGGGCGCTGGCCGTGCCCACCGACGTGGCCGACCACGAGGCCGTGGACGCCGCCGCCGACCGGGTGGAAGGGGAGCTGGGCCCGGTGGACGTCTGGGTGAACAACGCCATGACCACCGTCTTCACGCCGAGCTGGGAGGTGGAGCCGGCCGACTTCCGGCGGGCGGTGGAGGTGACCTTCCTCGGCCAGGTGTGGGGCACCAGGGCGGCCCTGGCCCGCATGCGCCCCCGGGACCGGGGCAGCATCGTGAACGTCGGCTCCGCGCTGGCCTTCATCGGCATCCCCTTGCAGGCCGCCTACTGCTCGTCGAAGTTCGCCTGCCGCGGGTTCTTCGAGTCCGTGCGGGCGGAGCTCCTCCACGAGGGCAGCCACGTGCGCCTGAGCATGGTGCACCTCCCCGCCGTCAACACCCCGCAGTTCGACTGGTGCAAGACCTCGCTCGACCACCACCCCCAGCCGGTGCCGCCCATCTACCAGCCGGAGGTGCCGGCCCGGTTCATCGTGGACGCCGCCCTGGACGGCCGGCGGGCCAAGGTGGTGGGTTCCTGGAACAAGCTGCTGGTGGTGGCGGGCTCGCTCTTCCCCGGGCTCGGCAACCACTATGCCGCCGCCGGCGCCTGGTCCACCCAGCTCGCCCCGGAGAAGGTGGCGCCCGGGCGGCCCGCCAACCTCTACGGCGCCGCCGACGCCAGCCGGGACCACGGGGCCCACGGGAGCTTCGACGGCCAGGCCGGCGGGTTCCTCGACCCCGGCTTCCTGTGGTCCCTGCCCCGGACGGCCCGGACGTTCGTGCAGGCCGCCGCCGGCACGGCTCGGGAGAAGTGGCAGTGGCGGGCGGCCGGCGCCGGCCTGGCGGAGCGGGCACGGTGAGCCGCACCCACCTGACCCCGCACGGGTCGCGGACCACCGGGGACTCGCTCGACGTCCTCGGTGACGAGATCGACCTCCTGGCCGAGCTGTTCGACGCGTGGGAGGCCACCACACCCTCGGGCGTCCCGGCGGCGGACGCCGTGCCGGCCAAGTGGGACCACGGCACCGTGGGCAAGCTGCTGCTGGAGCACGCCGCGGTCTACGTGGCGGCGAGCCGCGACGTGGCCGGCGCCCTGGCCTCGGGCGGCCGCCGCGCCGAGGCGGCGAGGATCGGCAGCCGCCTCGACGCCGTCCGCCCCGTGGTCGACCGGATGGACGTGGCCAGCCACGGCGTCCAGCCGATGTCGCTGGCCATCACGCCAGCCTTCGTGGGCGCCGTCGAGGACCTGCGCGGCCTGCTGCTGGACGACCTGCGCGCCGAGCCGGGGGACCGGGCGGCGGCCCGGCTGGCCGGCCTGCTCGGCGCCGGCCGGGCGTCGCTGCGCAGCGCCGGCTT
>JBOGGH010000209.1:0-5377 GCA_050743905.1 Acidimicrobiales bacterium | reverse complement strand
GCCGTCGCCGGCGCGGCCGCCGTCGCCGTCGCGCTGGCGCTGACCCTGAGCGCCTGCGGCGGCGCGGGGCTGTCGCTCGCCCGGCAGGCCTGCGTCCACGTGCAGGCGTCCCTCCGCCTCTACGCCAGGGCGCAGCACACGTCGGACGCCCACCGGGCGGCGAGCTACCGGCTCCGGGCGATCGAGCAGCTCGAAGTGGCGCTGCCCCTGGCGGCGCGGGCCACCTCCGACGACCCGCAGTGGAACCCCCTCATGACGACGCTGCAGGAGATCGGGCGCAACTCGGAGGCCAACCTGGTCCGGGCCCTGCGGGCGCAGTGCGCCCAGGCGGACACCCCCAACGAGCAGGCCCCGGTGGTGCAGTCGACCATCCCCGGGGAGCCCGCCGCGCCCACCCCCTCCACCCTGCCCGGCCAGTGACCGGTACCGGCGTCCTCCCCCGCCGGTCACGCCGTGCCGGCCTGACGGTGCTCCTCGCCCTGCTCCTCCTGGCCGGGATCGCGGTCGGGGTGGCCAAGGCTCTCGCCGGGCCCCGCCTCACACCGCTGCGGGCGGGGATCGTGTCGGTGGCCGAGAGCCAGGTCGGCTACCGCACCACACCGTCGGGCTCCTACTGCAACAAGTTCAGCGCCTACTGGGACGTCGGCACGGCCGACTGCGGCCCCGGCCTGCGCAGCGAGGAGTGGTGCGCGGACTTCGCCGCCTGGGTCTGGCAGCAGGCCGGTGCCGAGGTGACGTTCCACTTCGCCACCGGCGACCTGAGCTCGGCGTCGGCCAGCTTCTACGAGTGGGGGCTCGCCCACGGGACCTGGCACCCGGTAGGCAGCGGCTACACGCCGCAGCCGGGGGACGTGGCCGTGTACGGGCTGGACACCACCACCGTGGTCGCCGCCCACGTGGCCGTGGTGACGGGCTACACGGCGGGGAACCGCGGCCCGGACGTGGTCAACGGCGACGGCGACCACACCGGGTTCAGCGCGGTGGAGGTCGGCACCGACCAGTACCAGGCGGACACCACGGGGGGCGGCGAGCCCCTCTCGGGGTACGTGGCTCCCACCGCGCCGGCGGCGGTCAGGCGGACGGGGTGAACCCCCCGGGCAGGGCGATCGACTTCTTCTCCAGGAAGATGTCGAGGCCCTCGGGCCCGAACTCCCTGCCCACCCCGGACTCCTTGTACCCGCCGAACGGGGTGGCGAAGTCGATCGGGACGCCCGTGTTCATCATGTAGGTGCCGGTGCGCACCTTGCGGGCCACGCCGAGGCCCCGCTCGTTGTCGGCGGTCCACACCGACCCGCACAGGCCGTAGTTCGAGTCGTTGGCGATGGCCACCGCCTCGTCGTCGCCGTCGTAGGGGATGACCACCAGCACCGGGCCGAAGATCTCCTCCCGGGCGATCCGCATCGTGTTGTCCACCTCCACGAAGACGGTCGGCTCCACGTACCACCCCTTGTCGAGCCCGGCCGGCCGGCCGCCGCCGACCGCCACCTTGGCCCCCTCCTCCTGGCCGCTGCGCAGGTAGCCCTCCACCCGGTCCCGCTGGCGGGAGGCCACGAGCGGGCCCACCTGGGTGGCCGGGTCCAGCGGGTCGCCCACCGGCATGAGCTTCACCTGCTCCACCAGCGCGTCCACCACCTCGTCGTAGCGGGCACGGGGGGCCAGGATCCGGGTCTGGGCGATGCAGGCCTGCCCGTTGTTCATCATCGAGTTGGGCATCAGGTTGGCCATGGTGGTGGCGAGGTCGGCGTCGTCCAGGACGATGGCGGCGGACTTGCCACCGAGCTCCAGGGTGCAGCGCTTCAGCCGCTCGCCGCAGAGCCCGCCGATCCGCTTGCCGGCCGCCGTGGACCCGGTGAACGACACCTTGTCCACGCCCTCGTGGGTCACCAGGTGCTCGCCGACCTCGCGGCCGGCCGGGAGGACCGAGAGCACGCCCTCGGGCAGCCCCGCCTCGGTGAGGATCTCGCCGAGGCGGAAGGCGTCCAGCGGGGTCTCCGGCGCCGGCTTGAACACCACGGTGCAGCCGGCGGCGAGCGCCGGGGCCAGCTTGGCGGCGGCGATGAAGAGCGGCACGTTCCACGGCGCGATGGCGGCCACCACGCCCACCGGCTCCCGGGTGACCAGCATGTCGGGGTTGAGGACGCCCTGGCGGACCTCGTCGAAGGCGAACGTCGACGCCAGCCCGGCGTAGTAGGTGAAGACCATGGAGGGCGCCAGCACCTGGCCGAGCTGGGCCCAGGACACCGGCGAGCCCATCTCGGTGGCGATCACCTCGGCCAGGTCGGCCATCTCGGCGGTGATCGCCTCGGCCACCCTGGCCAGCACCGCGCCCCGCTCGGCCGGCGCCATGCGCGGCCACGGCCCCTGCTCGAACGCCTGCCGGGCCACGGCCACCGCCTTGTCCACGTCCGCCTCGCTGGCCTCGGGCACGCGCGCCACCACCTCCTCGGTGGACGGCGACACCACCTCGATGGTGTCGGTGCCCTCCGGTGCGACCCAGGTGCCGCCGATGTACAGCCGGTCGTAGTCCTTGACGGCCATGGCCCCTCCTCAGGTGCGGGTGCTCCAGTCGGAAACTAGAACGTGATCCAATTCCCTTCCCGAGATGGTAGCCATCGGCCGCCCGGCGCGTCAGCCCGCCTCGGCGGCACCCCCGGTAGGCTGCCGCCGTGCCCGACAACGCCGGACGCGACCCCGACGTCGTGGCCGGCACGCTCGCCCGCTGGCTGGGCACCCGGCTGCCGCCCGGTGCCGACCCGGTGGTCCGGGCAGTGGAGGCGCCGGCGTCCAACGGCTTCTCCAACGAGACGGTCCTCTGCCGTGCCGCCTGGACCAAGGACGGCACCCGGGCGGAGCGTCGCCTGGTGGTCCGGGTGGCTCCCACCCGCCACCTCCTCTTCCTGGACGCCCGGTTCTCCACCCAGTACCGGGTCATGAAGGCCCTCGCCGACGCCGGGGCCGGCGTCCCGCTGCCGCCGCTCGGCTGGTACGAGGAGGACCCCGGGTGGCTCGGCGTCCCCTTCTTCACGATGGACCACGTCGAGGGGTTGGTCCCCCCGGACAACCTCCCGTACACCATGGAGGGGTGGGTGCTGGAGTTGTCGCCGGCGGAGCAGGAGCGGCTCTGGTGGAGCGGGCTGGAGGCGATGGCGCGGGTCCACCGGGCCGACTGGCGCGCCATGGACCTCGGGTGGCTCGGGGACCCGGCGCGGGGCCGGCCGGGCCTCGAGCAGCAGCTCGCCTACTACCGCGAGTTCCTGGACTGGTCGGCCCGGGGACGGCCGCAGCCGGTGGCCGAGGCGGCCTGGGCGTGGCTGGTGGCCAACCGGCCCGACGAGGACGGCGACGTGGTGCTCTGCTGGGGCGACAGCCGGATCGGCAACGTCATCTGGCAGGACTGCCGGCCGGCGGCCGTGCTCGACTGGGAGATGGCCACCCTCGGCCAGCCCGAGCTCGACCTCGGGTGGTGGCTCTACTTCGACCGGCAGTTCAGCGAGGGGCTCTCGGTCCCCCGGCCGCCCGGCTTCCCGAGCCACGAGGAGACGGTGGCCCGCTACGCCGAGCTGGTGGGCCGGCCCCTCCACGACCTCCACTACTACGAGGTGTTCTCCGGGTTCCGCTTCGCCGTCATCATGTGCCGGCTCACCGACCTGCTGGTGGGGAGCGGGCAGTTGCCGGAGGACACCGACATGGGGACCAACAACCTGGCCACCCAGTTCACGGCCACCCTGCTCGACCTGCCCTCGCCGGCTGGCTGACGCCTCCGGGAACGGGCCGCCCGCCCGGTGCCGCTCAGGTGGTGAGCGGCGAACCGGGGTCGCCGCCGGTGAGGATGCCGTGCTCGCGCAGGCGCGCCACCAGCCACGCCACGCTGTCGGGGCGCGCCATCGCCTCCTCCCACCCGGCCACGGCGCCCTCGAGCTCGTCCCTGGCGGCCACCGAGCCCACCACGGCCACGCTCATCCCCTGCACCTCGGCCTCGTTCACCCCGTGGGAGCCCACCACGTGGATCCCCCCGAAGGGATCCACGGTCTCGACGGGCACCGGCTCGCGCATCACGTACAGCTCGCCGGTGTCCTCCACCCAGGACAGCTCGTAGCGGACGCCCTCTTGGTCCGTCCAGTCGCGGCCCAGCTCCAGCTCGGCCGAGCGGCGCCGGCGCTCGTCGGCGTCGTAGAACCCTTCGATGTCCACCGGGGGCACTGTAGTGGGAACCGTGGTGGGAGCCACGGGACGCCCTCCAGTGCTCCCCCGTCATATCCCCCGCCACCAGGGCGTGACGGTGGGAGAAGGAGGGGGACGGCGGCCCCCGACGCTGGGTGGATGCCGCAGCTCACCCTCCGACCGATCGACCAGATGACCGCCGACTGGCACGCCCGCTGCCGCGGCGCCGACTCCCGCGAGGCCCTGACGAGGCTGGCCGGTGCCGAGCGGGCGGTGGCCGCGCTCGGCGCCGGCGACCTCGGGGACGTGGTGGCGTCGCTCTCCCGGCCCGGGAGCGCCGCCGACCGCGAGGACGCGGCGAAGGTGCTGCAGGCCATGGTGCGCTCCCAGCACGTCCATCCACTGGTGCCCAGGGCCATCCTCCAGGCGCTCGTGCCCGGCCTGCTGGCCGCGGCGCGCCGGCTCTCGTGGGGATCGGGGGGCGACTGGCAGGGCCCCGGGCAGTTCCTGGTCGACGTCCTCACCACCGCCTGGGAGGTGATCATGGAGTGGGCGGGCCAGGACCGCGACTACGCGGTCCTCGACGTGCTCTCCGCGGTCCGCTGCCGCCTGCGACGGCAGGTCCTCCGGCAGCGGGCCGCCCGGGAGCGCCTCGCGCTGGGCCTCGATGCCGACGCGTGCCGCCGGCCGCAGTGGACCTGTGGGGCCACCGACCTGGACGAGCTGGCCCACGCCGTCACCGAGGCGCGGCGCCACGACCTCGACCCGTTCGACGCCGCCGTGCTCTACGGCAACCGCGTCCTCGGGTACTCGGTGGCCGAGCTCTCGCGCATGAGCGGCCGGTCTGCAAGGCACGTTGTGGGTCGCCGCGACGAGGCGGTCCGCAAGCTTCTCGCATGAAATTGCGTAGAGTCGAGCCGTGCGCGTGAGGAGGGGCCCGGCGCCGGAGGGTGAGAAGGCACGCCCGCTGGGCCTCGTCGCGCGCCCGCACTGGTGGGTCGTGCTCGCCGTGTCACTGGCGTTGATGGCTCTGGTGGCCTCGTTGAGCTCGGCCACCCGCGGCGCCGCGCTCGACGCCGGCGGTGCGGCCCGGCATGTCGGGCGGCGGATCACGGCGTCCGGGAGCACATCGGCCGGCCGGGACCACGGACCCGGCGCGTCCGGGGCGCGCACCGGACCGGCACCCCGCACGGCCGCGGGGACGACGGGGCATCCC
>JBOGGH010000208.1:0-5379 GCA_050743905.1 Acidimicrobiales bacterium | reverse complement strand
GCCCAGGGGACCCTCCTCCAGCCGCAGCTCCAGCAGGAAGGCCAGCGCCTGGCCCACCTGCCGGCCCGGCGGGATGCCCAGCCGCGCCATCACCTGTGTGCCGTTCAGGTCCGGCCGGATGGCGTCCAGGGACTCCCGCTCGCCGAGCTCGGCGATCCGGCGCTCCAGCTCGTCCATCCGGCGGGCCAGCGCCCGCGCCTTCGCCGCGTTGCGGGTGGTGCAGTCGCAGCGGGTCAGCTCGTTCAGCCGGTCCAGCAGCGGCCCGGCGTCGCGCACGTAGCGCCGCACCGCCTTGTCCGTCCACCCAAGGCGGTACGTGTGGAAGCGCAGGTGCAGCTCGACCAGGGCCACCACCACCTCCACGTCGTCGCCGGGGTAGCGCAGCGCCTCCATGCGCTGGCGCGTCATCCGGGCCCCCACCACCTCGTGGTGGTGGAAGGTCACCCCGCCGCGGTCGAAGGCGCGCGTGCGCGGCTTGCCCACGTCGTGGAAGAGCGCCGCCAGCCGCAGCAGCCGGTCCGGGGACGGGGACCCCGCCGACGTCTTGTCCACCACCGCCAGGGTGTGGGCCAGCACGTCCTTGTGCCGGTGGATCGGGTCCTGCTCCAGGGCCAGCGCCGGCAGCTCCGGCAGGAACTCCCCCGCCAGGCCGGTCTCCACCACGAACCAGAGCGCGGTGGAGGGCTTGGGCAGCACCACGATCTTGTCCAGCTCGTCCCGGATCCGCTCGGCCGAGACGATGGCCAGCCGCCCGTGGCCCTCACGGACGGCGTCCACCAGGGCCTCGTCCGGCCGCAGCTCGAAGCGCGCCATGAACCGGGCGGCCCGGAGCATGCGGAGGGGGTCGTCGCCGAAGGACACCTCGGGGTCCAGGGGGGTGCGCAGCCGGCCGGCCGCCAGGTCCTCCAGCCCGCCGAACGGGTCCACCAGGGTCATGGCCGGGAGGCGGAGGGCGAGGGCGTTGACCGTGAAGTCGCGCCGGGACAGGTCGGCCTCCACGTCGTCGCCGAAGGTGACCTCGGGCTTGCGCGACTCCGGGCGGTAGACCTCGGCGCGGTGGGTGGTGATCTCGTACACGCGGTCGCCCCGGCGGCACCCGATGGTGCCGAACCGCTTCCCCTGCGCCCACACGGCGTCGGCCCAGCCGCCCACCAGCCGCTCGATCTCCTCGGGTCGTGCGTCCGTGGTCAGGTCGTAGTCGGCCCCGGCGGGCGGGGCGTCCGGCGCGGCAGCCGGAGGGGCGTCCGGCGCGGCAGCCGCGCCCACCAGCGCGTCACGGACCGAGCCGCCCACCAGGTAGAGGGAGCGCCCGGCGGCGGCGAACCGCTCGGCCAGCTCGTCCGTGGCCTCCACCAGGGGCCGGAAGCGTTCGGGCACGGGCGCGATCGGCACCGGGCCACGGTAGTGCTGCCGCTGGTCCCCGCCGGCCACCGGTTAGCGTTGCCCGGGTGTCGTCGGGGAGCGCTCGGTCCACCGGGCCGCTGGTCCTCGCCCTGGCCGCCGCGCTGACGGTCGTGGCCGCCGGCGCCGCCGCTCCGGCCGGCGCCTCGGGCGGCACAGGCACCTCGGGCGGCAGTGCGGACACTACGCCGGGCGCCGCGGTGCCCGCCGCAGAGGCCGCGTCGGCAGCGGGCGGCACCGGGGCGCACCGCGGCACGACCTCGCCGCCGCTCACCCTCGCCTACCAGACGCCGTGGGTGACCCCCGCACCGCCCGGCTCGGCGGCCACCTTCACCCTCGCCGTCGACGTCCGGCAGGGCGTGCCGGCCGACGACGAGGTGGTGACCACCCTCTACACAAAGCTCACAACGCGCTCGGGGTTCGAGCAGACGCTCACACGCGCGCCCACCGGCCGGGTGCTGGACCGGACCCATCCCGTGGCCCTCTCCTCCCTCCCGGCGGACCACGGCGGCGGCGGCCTGACGATCTCGGTCCTCCCCGGCGCCACCACGGCCCCGCCGCCGGGCGGCGCCCCCACACTGGTCCTCACATGCGCGTCCTCCACACCCACCAGGTGCACAGGAGTGTACCCGCTCGAGGTGTCCCTCGTGCGCCCCCAGGCCGGCGGCGGCACGCCGGCAGCCGTGCCCCGCGCCCACTTCACCACCTACCTGACGTACGCCACGTCGGCCAGCGCGGACAAGCTCGGCTTCGCCTGGGTGGTGCCGGTGGCGGCGCCGGTGGCCGTCCACGACGCCGCCCACCACCCGTCCCGCGCCGTCCAGCCGCCCACGGCGTCCCAGGTCACCGCCCTTTCGGGCCTGGCGGCGTCGCTCTCGTCCCACCCGGACGTGGCCGTCACCGTGGCCGCCTCGCCCCAGACCCTCCAGGCGCTGTCACGCCCGGCCCACGGCACCGGCGCCCAGGGCGTCCAGGAGCTGGCGGCGGCGTCCACCGGGGACCCGGCGCAGCGGCAGTTCCTGGCCCAGCCGTACGTGCCCGTCGACCTCGGCGCGCTCGCCGGCGCCGGGGAGGGCGAGGAGATCACCGCCCAGATGCGCGAGGGGGGGACGGTCCTCCAGGACCTCGGCGTCCAGGCCGGCCCCGGCTCCGGCACCTGGGTGACCAACGGCCCCGTCGGCAGCGACCTCCAGGCCGGGCTGTCGGCCAAGGGCCTCGGGGCCACCTCGCTCGTCCTGCCCGACGCGGACCTGGCACCCCCCGCCGGCTCGTCCGGCTCCCGGGCGGCCTCGGGCACCTGGGCGTCCGCCTTCACCCTCAGCCTCGGCGGGAAGGGACCACCGGTCACCGCCGCCGCCTCGGACGGGGAGCTCGCCGCCCACTTCACGGCCGACCCGTCCGACCCGGCCCTCGAGGCCAACCAGCTCCTCGCCGACCTGGCGATGGTCCACTTCGAGGAGCCCGACACACCCACGCCGCGGGCCCTGGTGGCCGTCCCGCCGGCCGGCTGGACGCCCACCAAGGCGTTCGACACAGCCCTCCTGACAGGGCTCACCACAGACCCCCTGGTGAAGACCACCACCCTCGCCGGCTACTTCGCCGGGTTCGGGTCCACAGCCGCCCAGCTCACAACCCGCCGGCTGGCCACCGGCGGGACGGGACCGGTGCTGGCCCCCTCGCTCGCCCACGACATCACCGTGCAGCGGCTGCGGCTCACCGCCTTCGACGGGTCGGTGGACGACCGCTCGGTCACCACCCACCTCGACCAGCTCCTCCTGACGGCCGAGTCCGACGACCTGAGCCGGACAGGCCAGGCCGCCGGGGTGGCCGCCTTCGCCGGGGCGCTCGACGGCCAGCTCTCGCTGGTCCAGCTCGCCACCGAGCGCACCATCACCCTCACCTCGCGCTCGGGGTACATCCCGGTGACCATGGTCTCCTCGGCCCCGTACACCCTGGTGGGGACGTTGACCCTGTCCGGCGGTCGGTTCGAGTTCCCCCACGGCAGCTCGCAGCGGCTCAGGCTCGACCACGCCACCACCCCGGTGCGCGTGGAGGTGGAGGCGCGCACGTCGGGCGACCTCCCGCTCGACGTCACCTTCACCTCCCCCGACGGCCGGCTGGTCATCACCAGCGGCCGGCTCACCGTGCGGTCGACCGCCACCTCGCTCGTGGGCGTGGTCCTCACGGTGCTGGCGCTGCTGGTGCTGCTGGGCTGGTGGGCGCGGACCTGGCACCGCGGCCGCCGCCGCACGGCGCGGGGGTCGCCCCACCCCGACGCATGATGGGCGGATGACGTACTGGCGGGACCCGGCGGCGCGGTCCCGGTGAGCGAGCTGGCCGGGGCCTCGCCGGACCCCGCCCTCCCCCCGGGGAGCCTGGACGACGGGGCCGTCCCACGCGCCGCGCCGCGCCGTGCGGGCGGGCGGGGAGGGGGCGGGTTCCTGGGCGAGGGGCTCCAGCGCGCCACGGTGTGGATGGCGGCGGGCACGACGCTGTCGCGCCTCACCGGCCTGCTGCGGGTCCTGGTGCTGGCCTACGCCCTCGGCGCGACGCACCTGGCCACAAGCTACAACCTGGCCAACACCGCCCCCAACATGCTCTACGACGTCGTGCTGGGCGGCGTGCTCTCGGCCACCTTCATCCCGGTCTTCGTGGACCGCCTGGCCACCCGGTCCGGCCACGAGGCCTGGCGGGCGATCTCGGCTGTGGTGACCCTCTCGGCCGTCGTGCTGGTGGCCATGACCGTGGTCTTCTGGGTGGCGGCGCCCCAGGTGGTGGGCGCGTTCACCTCGCTGGACCGGGCCGGCGGCATCGCCGCCGAGCGTGGCGTGGCGGTCTCGCTCCTGCGGTGGTTCGTACCCCAGGTGGCCCTCTACGGGTTCATCGCGCTCCTCACGGCGCTGCTCAACACCCGCCGGCGGTTCGTGGCGCCGATGTGGGTCCCCATCGCCAACAACCTCGTCTGCATCGGGGTGCTGCTGGTCTTCCACCACCTCACCTCCTCCCCGTCGCTGGCCGGCGTCCAGCACCACTCGGGCTGGCTGGTGCTGCTCGGGCTCGGCACCACGCTCGGCGTGCTGGTCCAGGCGCTCCTGCTCCTCATGACGGCGCGGGGCGCCGGGCTCTCCGGGGTGCGGTGGCGCTGGGAGCCCCGCCACGAGGCGGTGCGGACCGTGGCGCGCCTGGGCGGCTGGACCTTCGGGTTCGTGGTGGCCAACCAGGTGGCGCTGTTCGTGGTACTGGCGCTGGCGGTGGGCGCGCCCGGCGCGGACCCCGTCTCGTCCTACACCTACGCCTACACGTTCCTGCAGATGCCCTACGCCGTGGTGGCGGTCTCGGTGATGAGCGCGGTCACCCCGGGGCTGGCCGAGCGCTGGTCCACCGGCGACGTAGCCGCCTTCCGGCACCGCATGGCCGGGGGCCTCCGCGCCGTCCTGGCGGTGATCCTCCCGGCGGCCATGGGCATGCTGCTGCTGGCCAAGCCGGCGGTCGACCTGCTCTTCGCCCACGGCAGCTACTCGGTGGCGGACGCCGACGCCACCGGGTCGGCGCTGGCGCTCTTCGCCCTCGGCCTGCCCGGGTTCTGCACCTTCCTCTACGTCGTCCGGGTCCTCCAGGCCATGCAGCGCACGCGGGTGGCGTTCTGGCTCTACCTGGTGGAGAACGCGGTCAACGTGGTGCTGGCGGTGGCGCTGGTCCACCCCATGGGCGTGCGCGGCCTCGCCCTGGCGCTCTCGGTGGCCTACTCGGTGGGCGCCGTGGCCGGCCTGGCGGTCCTCCGCGGCTGGCTGGGCACGGTGGGCGACCCCGGCGCCTGGGCGCCGCTGCGCCGCGACGCCGTGGCCACCGTGGTGATGGGCGCCGTGGTGCTGGTGGTCTCCAACCTCTCGGCGGCGGACCAGGGCGCCGTGCTGCTGCTCCGGGTGGTGGCCTCCGTGGTGGCGGGGGTGGTGGTCTACGTGGGGGCCACCGCGCTCC
>JBOGGH010000207.1:0-5395 GCA_050743905.1 Acidimicrobiales bacterium | reverse complement strand
CAGCTGGTGGGTGCCGAGCTGCTGGTGCTCCTCACCGACACCGCCGGCCTGCACACCGCCGACCCCCGGCAGGTGGCCGAGGCGTCGCTCATCGAGGAGGTGGTGGAGATCGACGCCCGGCTCGAGGCGGTGGCCGGCGGGCCGGGGACGGTGGCCGGGAGCGGCGGCATGGCCTCCAAGCTGGCGGCGGCCAAGATCGCCACCTGGTCCGGCGTGCCGGCGGTCATCGCCGACGGCAAGCGCCCCGCCGTGCTGGCCGCGGTGGTGGCCGGCGAGCCCGGCGCCGGCACGGTCTTCCGCGCCCGACCCCGCCGGCTGCCGGCCCGCAAGCTGTGGATCGCCTTCGCCCTCGGGGCGGCCGGGGCGCTGGTGGTGGACGAGGGTGCCCGCCGGGCGCTGGTGGAGGGGGGCAGGTCCCTGCTCCCGGCGGGGGTGGTGGCCGCCCGCGGGGCGTTCGAGCCCGAGCAGGCAGTGGAGGTGGTGGGCCCGGACGGCGCGGTCTTCGCCAAGGGGCTGGTGCGGCTGCCCTCGGCCCGCGGCGCCGAGTGGGTCGGCCGCCGCAGCGAGGATCTCCCCGAGGATCTCGCCCACGAGGTGGTGCACCGCGACGATCTCGTGGTCCTGGTACCACCGGGTACCCTGGACCGGTGACCGGGCCCGACCTCGCCGCGCAGGGGCGCCGGGTGCGGGACGCGGCCCGGCAGGTGGCCCGCTCGTCGTCCGCGGTGCGCGACGACGCCCTGCGGATCGCCGCCGACCTGTTGTGCGCCGACGCCCCGGCGATCCTGGAGGCCAACCGGGAGGACCTGGAGCGGGGCGCCCACCTGGGCGACACCGCGCTCGACCGGCTCCGCCTGACCGTTGAGCGGGTGGAGGGCATGGCCGCCGGCCTGCGCACGGTGGCGGCGCTGCCGGACCCGGTGGGGGAGGTGCTGGACGGCTGGGCCCGCCCCAACGGCCTGGCCGTCACCCGCGTGCGGGTGCCGCTCGGCGTGGTGGGCGTGATCTACGAGAACCGCCCCAACGTGACCAGCGACGCCGCCGGCCTCTGCGTGAAGGCCGGGAACGCCGCCTTCCTGCGGGGCTCCTCGGCGGCGGCGGCCTCCAACGCCGCGGTGACGGCCGTGCTCCGCCGCGCCCTGGCCAAGGCCGGCCTGCCGGAGGACGCGGTGGCCCTGGTGGAGGACGGGAGCCACGAGACGGCCGTCGAGTTCATGCGGCTGCGGGGGGTGATCGACTGCCTGGTCCCCCGGGGCGGCCCGTCGCTCATCGCCTCCCTGCTGGAGCACGCCACCGTGCCCTACGTGCTCGACGGCGACGGCAACTGCCACGTCTACGTGGACGCCGCCGCCGACCTGGGCATGGCCGAGGCGATCGTGGTCAACGCCAAGACGCAGCGGCCCGGCGTGTGCAACGCCGCCGAGAGCCTGCTCGTCCACGAGGCGGTGGCCGCCGAGCTGCTGCCCCGGCTGCACCGGGCTCTGGGTGGGGTGGAGCTGCTGGGCGACGAGCGGGTCCGGGCGCTGCTCCCCGACGTGGCCGCCGCCACCCACGACGACTTCGCCACCGAGTTCCTGGGGCCCAGGCTGTCGGTGGCCGTGGTGGACCACCTGGACGCGGCGATCGACCACATCGCCCGGTTCGGCTCCGGCCACTCGGAGGCCATCGTCACCGGCGACGTGCGGGCCGCCGACCGGTTCGCCCGGGAGGTGGACGCGGCGGCCGTGGTGGTGAACGCCTCCACCCGGTTCGTGGACGGCGGGGAGCTGGGGCTCGGGGCCGAGGTGGGCATCTCCACCCAGAAGCTGCACGCCCGCGGCCCGATGGGCCTGCGGGAGCTCACCTGCGTCAAGTGGGTGGTGCGGGGCGACGGGCAGGTGAGGCGGTGAGCCGGTTCGAGTCCGTCCCGGAGGTGCGCCGGGGCCTCACCGGCGTGGGCTACCTGGCCGACGAGGGGATCGCCGGCGTGGTCTACCTGGCCGACCGCCTGGAGAAGCCGGTGCTGGTGGAGGGGCCGGCCGGCACCGGCAAGACGCAGCTCGCCAAGTCGGTGGCCGAGCTCACCGGGAGCCGCCTCATCCGCCTGCAGTGCTACGAGGGGCTGGACGAGGCCAAGGCCCTCTACGAGTGGAACTACCGCAAGCAGCTCCTGCACATCCAGGCCGAGCGCGAGCCGCAGGTGCTCGACATCTTCTCCGAGGACTTCCTGCTCACCCGGCCGCTCCTGGAGGCCATCCGGGTCGACGAGCCGGTGGTGCTGCTGGTGGACGAGGTCGACCGGGTGGAGATGGAGACCGAGGCGCTGCTGCTGGAGGTGCTCTCCGAGTACCAGGTCACCATCCCCGAGCTGGGCACGGTGCGGGCCACCCGGGTGCCCATGGTGTTCCTCACCTCCAACAACACCCGCGAGCTCTCCGAGGCGCTCAAGCGGCGGTGCCTGTACCTCCACATCGACTACCCGGACCTCGAGCGCGAGCGCGACATCGTGCGGGCCAAGGTGCCGGGCATCTCCGAGGAGCTGGCCGACCAGGTGGCGCGGATCGTGCGGTCGCTGCGGACGCTGGAGCTGCGCAAGCCGCCGTCGGTGTCCGAGACCATCGACTGGGCGCGGACGCTGGTGCTGCTGGGCATCGAGTCGGTGGACGCCGCCGGTGCCCGGGACACGCTGCACATCCTGCTCAAGTACCGGCACGACATCGAGCGGGCGGCCAAGGACCTGGGTGCTTGACCTCCTGGCCGGGTTCGTCACCGAGCTCCGCCAAGCGGGGCTGCCCGTCTCCCTGACCGAGCACCTGGACGCTGCCGAGGCCGTTCACCACGTGCCCCTGGAGGACCGCGAGGCGCTGAAGTACGCGCTGGGGGCGACGCTGGTGAAGTCGAGCTCCCACTGGCGGGCGTTCGAGACCGCCTTCGAGATCTACTTCGCCGTCCGGGTGCCGCACGAAGAGGACGCCGCCGCCCGGCCCGCCACGCCCGCCGCCACGCCGGCCGCCGCCGGCGGCGCCACCGGTGAGGGGCTCACCCCCGAGGAGCTGGCCCAGCTCCTCTACCGGGCCCTCCTCTCGGGCGACGCGGGGCTCGACGGGGTGGTGGCCCGCCACGCCGTGGACCGCTACGCCGGGATGGAGCCCGGCCGGCCGGTGGGCGGCACCTACTACCTCTACCGCACCCTGCGGCACCTGGACCTCGAAGGCGTGCTGGAGCGCCTGGTGCACGAAGCCCCCGCCGGCACGGCGCTCGAGGAGCGGCTGGCCGCCGACGAGCTCCGGGCCCGGGTGGAACGGCTCCGCCGTGCCGTGGAGACGGAGATCCGGCGCCGCCTGGTGATGGACCGCGGGGCCGAGACCCTGGCGCGCTCGGTGCGCAAGCCGCTCCCCGAGGACGTGGACGTCATGCACGCCTCGCGGGAGGAGCTGGCGGCGCTCCGGCTGGCGCTGCACCCGCTCTCGCGCAAGCTGGCGGTGCGGCTGGCCCGCCGGCGGCGCCAGGGCCGGCGGGGCCCGCTCGACTTCCGGGCCACCGTCCGCCGGTCGCTCTCCACCGGCGGCGTTCCGGTGGAGCCGAGGTTCCGCCACCCCCGCCCGGCCAAGCCGGAGATCGTGGTGGTGGCCGACATCTCGGGGTCGGTGGCCTCGTTCGCCCGGTTCACCCTGCTGCTGGTGCACGCCATCAGCTCGCAGTTCTCCCGGGTGCGCAGTTTCGTCTTCATCGACGGGATCGACGAGGTCACGGGCTACTTCGAGGGGACGGACGACCCGGCCGAGGCGGTGCACCGCATCAACACCGAGGCCGACGTCGTGTGGGTGGACGGCCACTCGGACTACGGCCACGCGCTGTCGGTGTTCAACCAGCGGTGGGGGGACGGCGTGACGTCGCGCACCAGCCTGCTGCTGCTGGGGGACGCCCGCAACAACTACCACGCCTCGGAGGCCTGGGTGGTGGAGGAGCTCCGCCAGCAGGCCCGCCACGTGTACTGGCTGAACCCGGAGCCCCGCGACTACTGGGGCTCGGGCGACTCCATCATCCACGAGTACGCCGTGCACTGCGACGACGTGGTGGAGTGCCGCACGCTCCGCCAGCTCGAGCGGTTCGTGGGCGACCTCGCCTGATCAGCAGGCGTAGTCGTTGTCGTAGCGGGTTGTCATCCCCCCGGCCTCGTAGGGGTAGGAGGGCGAGCTGTACTGCACCAGCGCCACCGGGCCGGACGGCAGGTCGTGGTACGTGCCGTGGATGCCGGTGCACGTTGTGGCCGGGTCGAGCTGCCAGTCCGCCGCCCAGTAGGGCACCGACGGCTGGTATGTGCCCACGATGGTGGGCCAGACCGCCGGGCTGGCGTAGACGCCCACGCTGTTGATCCCCTCGTAGCGCAGGCCGGCGATGGCCCCCTGCACCAGCAGGCTGTTGGCGTTCTTTGTGGTCTGGGACCAGTTCTTCCCCTCGACGTCCAGCCACCACGCCACCTGGGTGTCCACGTCGGCGGCCTTGGCCACTGTGAAGGCGTACTCGGCCTCGGCGAAGCCGTCTGTGTAGGTGCACGCCGGCGCGGCGGTGCCGGCGTCTGTGCAGGAGAGGAAGGTGTAGAGGTTCAGCCCGGCCCCGGCCCACGCCGCCTCCTGGGCCAGGCAGGGGTTGGGCGACGACTTCCCCCACCCGTTGGTCTCCACGATCCCGATGGCGTGGGGCGCCGGGGGCAGCCCTGTGCACTGGAAGTTCGAGACGTCGTAGCCGAAGGAGCCCGAGGGGACTGTGATGGCGCCGAACTGGCCCGTGCCGGAGGTGGCCGCCATGCCCACGATCGGCGAGTTGAGCACCTGGGGCGCCGACCCCAGGTAGGCCGCCGTCCCGAAGTCGGTGACGGCGCCGTTGTTGTTGGTGAGCCAGTAGCCCCGGCCCCCGGGTGTGGCGGCCATGGCCACGACCGGCCGGCTCTGGGGCACCCCGCCGAGGGAGCCGTAGAACCCGCTGTCCCCGTAGGCGAAGATCCCGCCGTCCGACGCGGTGAACCAGTACCCGCCCCCGTCCGGCGACGGGGTCATGGCCACGATCGGCGCGTTGAGCGTCAGGTTGCCGGTGGACCCGTAGAACTGGGCGTCGCCGAAGGCGAAGATGCCGCCGTCGGAGGCCACCTCCCAGTACCCGCCCCCGTCCGGCGTGGTGGCGATGCCCACCACCGGCTTGTTGAGCGGCCGACCGCCCATGGACCCGTAGAACTGGGCGTCGCCGAAGGCGAAGATGCCGCCGTCGGAGGCCACCTCCCAGTACCCGCCCCCGCCGGGCACGGCGGCGATGCCCACCACCGGCCTGTTGAGCGGCCGCCCGCCCATGGAGCCGTAGAACGGGGCGTCGCCGAAGGCGAAGATGCCGCCGTCGGAGGCCACCTCCCAGTACCCGCCCC
>JBOGGH010000206.1:0-5411 GCA_050743905.1 Acidimicrobiales bacterium | reverse complement strand
ACCAGGTACCACACCGTCACCGAGCCCGACAGCACGCTGATGTAGTTGAGCAGGATCGTCAGCACCCCGAGCACGAGGACGGCCAGCACCGCGGGGCCGTACCAGCGCGGGCTCCGGCGGACGTCCTTGGGGATCGGCGGCGTGTACCGCCCGCTCTCCTCGGCCGACGTGTACCGGCCCACCCGCGAGGCGCCGCGAGGCGCGGTGCCCTTGCTGGTGGCCCTCCCCTCGGCCGACCTGCCCTTGCGCTGTGCCCGGCCCGGGCCGGTGTTGGCCTTGGCTGCCATGGCGCCGAGGATAGCCACCGCCGGGCTCCCCGTCCGGCGCGCCCGGTACCATCACCCCGGTGGGCGTTCGCGTGCTGCTCGTCGACAACTACGACTCGTTCGTGTACAACCTGGTCCAGGAGCTGGGCGAGCTCGGGGCCGACCCGGTCGTCCACCGCAACGACGCCGTGGACGCGGAGGCGGTGGCCCGCCTCCGGCCGGACGCGGTGATCGTCTCCCCCGGGCCGGGCCGCCCGGAGGACGCCGGCGTCAGCATGGCGCTGATCCGCGAGCTGGCGGGCCGGATCCCTGTCCTCGGCGTGTGCCTGGGCCACCAGTGCATCGGCCAGGCCTACGGGGCCTCGGTGGTCCGGGCGCCCGAGCTCATGCACGGGAAGACGTCCCAGATCCACCACCGGGGGACGGGGCTGTACGCCGGCATCCCGGACCCGTTCGTCGCCACCCGCTACCACAGCCTCGTGGTGACACCGGCCACGGTCCCGGCCGAGCTGGCGGTGACGGCCACCACGGCCGACGGCGTGGTGATGGGGCTGCGGCACCGCACGCTCGACGTGGAGGGCGTCCAGTTCCACCCCGAGTCCATCTTCACCCCCTCGGGCCCCAGCATCCTCGGCAACTTCCTGGAGCGGGTGGCCGGCGCCTGACCGCCCGGGGCCGCCGGTGCGCCGGCGCTCCTTCGCCGGCCCGTCAGGGGGTGGGCGGCGAGGACGTGGTGGTGCTCGGTGTGGTGGTCGTGGTGGTGGTGGTAGGGGGCGCGGTGGTGGTGGGCGCGGTGGCGCTGCACACCGTGAGCGCCACCGTCTGGCTCGTGGCGACGGTCACGCCGGCGCCCGGTGTCTGCTTGATCACGGTGCCGTTCTGCGAGGGGCTGCAACTGTTGGATGTGCTCGAGCTGACGTTGGCGAAGCCCGCGCCTGTCAGCGCCGCCTTGGCCGAGGTCAGCGAGGACCCGGTGACGCTCGGGACGGACGCCTGGCACGGCCCGCTGGACACGGAGATGTTCACCGTGGCGCCCTTGCCCACCTTGGCCCCGGCATGCGGTGTGGTGGAGGCCACCACCCCCTTGCCGAACGAGCTCGAGCACACGTAGCCCACGTTCCCCGGGGTGAGTGTGTGGGAGGCGAGTGTGCCCCGTGCCTGTGTGGTGCTGTAGCCGGCCACGTTGGGCACGGTGATGGTGGAGCTCGGGGCGGCCACTGTCAGCTTCACGGTGGAGCCCCGCGGCACCTCGGTGTTGGGGCCCGGTGTCTGCGTGATGACCGTTGTGGCCGGCTTTGTGCTCGCCACGAATGTGACGGTGTACTTCAGGTGTGTCTTGGTGAGCCGTGTCTTGGCGCCGGCCAGGCCGGACCCCTCCACGTTCGGCACCTTCACCGTCCTCACCGGCGCCGTGCCCGAGCTCACGGTGAGGGTCACCGTGTCCCCCGATGTCACCGAGCGTGTGGCCCGCGGTGTGGTCGAGAGCACGAGGCCCTTGGCCTGGGCGCTGCTCTGCTCCTTGGGCGTGCTCACCACCAGGCCCTTGGCCTTCAGCGTGGCGGTGGCTGTGGCCTCCTGCTCGCCCACCACGTTGGGCATGGAGAAGCTGCCCCCTCCCACGTCCTTGACCAGGAAGTACGCGATGATCCCCAGGGCCACCAGGAGCAGCAGCAGGATGGCCACCAGCCACCGGGTACGGCGCCGCCGGGCCTCCTCGTCAGGGTCGGCCCCGTCGTCCACCGGCACCGCCTGGGTGCGCCCGACCTGCGTCATGGCGGCGGTGGCCCCCACCGCCCCGAGCACCCCGGTCGCGCCCAGCTCGCCCGCCACCACCGGCCGGCCCTCGGCGAAGCGCTCGAGGTCGGCCCGGAGGTCGTCCGCCGTGGCGTACCGGTCCGACGGCGCCTTGGCCATGGCCTTGGCGATCACCGCCTCCAGCGCCGGCGGCACCGACGGCGCCAGCTCGCGGAGCCGGGGCGGGTGGTCCCGCACGTGCTTGGAGGCCACGGCGACCGGGGTCTCGCCGAGGAACGGCGGGCGCCCGGCCACCATCTCGAAGAGCACCACCCCGAGCGAGTAGATGTCGCTCCGGGCGTCCACGCCCACGCCCTCCGCCTGCTCGGGCGAGAAGTAGGTGGCGGTCCCCATGACCGCCCCGGTCTGGGTCAGGCTCTCCTCGGTGTTGACCGCCCGGGCGATGCCGAAGTCGGTCACCTTCACCTGGTGGTCCTCGGTGATGAGCACGTTGCCCGGCTTCACGTCGCGGTGCACCACGCCGTGGCGGTGGGCGTAGGAGAGGGCGGCCGCCACGTGCGCGCCCACGTCGGCCACGCGCGCCGGCGGCTGGGCGCCGGTGGCCCGCAGCACCGCCGAGAGCGGCTGCCCGTCGACGAACTCCATCACGATGAAGTAAGTGCCGCCGTCCTCGCCCCAGTCGAACACCGGGACGATGTTGGGGTGGGAGAGGTTGGCGGCGGCCTGCGCCTCGCGACGGAACCGCTCCACGAAGGCGCGGTCCACCGAGAGCTCGGGGAACAGGACCTTGATGGCCACCGGGCGGTCGAGCAGCCGGTCCCGGGCGCGGTAGACCTGCGCCATGCCGCCCCTGGCGATGAGGTGCGTCAGCTCGTAGCGGTTCGAGAAGACGCGCGGGGTCTGCACGGGTTCCACTGGGGGCAGAGCCTACGTCGCGGCCACGCGCGGCCTGCGCCATGGCGCGCCGGCGGAGCGGCCCTCCACAGGGCGGGGTGCGGACGTCACGTACCTGTTGCCGGAGCGCCGGCGGCGCCCGCCGTCCCTGTGGGCGGTGTGGTGGCCGGTGTTGTGGCCACCGGGCTCGTGGGAGCCGTGGTGGTGGGCACGGTGGTGGTGACGGGCACCGTGGTGGTGGTCGCCGCCGGCGCCGTGGTGGTCGGGGCCCGGTAGGGGGTGGTGCCGCGGGAGGTTGTCTGCGACACCGAGAACGTGGTGGCGGGAGTGGTCGTGGTGGTGGTGCTCGGCGTCGTGCGCTGGGCCTGCTGCGCCTGGAGAGCGAGCGTGGCCTCGATCATCCGCAGCATGATCGGCCCGGCGATGGTGGCGCCGTAGTTGCTGGTGGGCTGGTAGGGGACCACCACGGCCACAGCCACCGTGGGGTCTGTAGCCGGGGCGAACCCGATCATCCAGTCGTTCGTGCTCGTCACCGGTGTGCCCACCTGGGCGGTGCCGGTCTTGGCCGCCACCTTGTCCTGGGGCGGGAACCCCACGCCGTTGGCCGTGCCGTTGGGTGTGGTCACCACGCCCTGCATCAGCTTGTTCACGGACTGGGCGGCCGTGACCGAGGTGGCGTCCTTGTAGGTCTTCGGCGTGTACGACTCCACCAACTGGTCCTGGGCGTTTGTGCGGACCGACGCCATCAGGTGCGGGGTCATCACCGCCCCTGTGTTGGCGATGCCCGCCGCCACCATGGCGTTCTGCAGCGCCGTGGCGGTCACTGTCTGCTGGCCGAAGGCCGAGTAGGCCACGCCGGCCGGCCCGGGCGAGTGGCCGGCGCTGAGATCGGTGGGGGTGGGGAAGTTGGACTTCGAGACGATCCCGGGCTTGCCGTTGGCCGGGGCGTTCAGGTCGATGGGCGGCGTGGCGTTGAACCCGAACGCCTGGGCCTGGTCGTAGAGGTTTGTCTTCCCCAGTGTGAGGCCCAGGGTGGCGTAGCCGGGGTCGCAGGACTCCGGCAGCATCTGCACCATGGTCCCCCCGCAGGCGTTCGCCCCCGAGGGGTTTGTGTAGTCGTTGCAGATCTGGGCGTTCGTTGTCGGGATCTCGCCCACAGGGGTGCAGCCCTTCGCCGGGTAGTTGAATGTGATCAGGCTCGGGTCCAGGTCGTACACGGCGGCACTGGTGACCACCTTGAAGGTGGAGCCCGGTGCGAACGCGTCGAACGTGGCCATCGGGTAGCCGGGGTTGAACCCTTCGGGGTCTTTTGTTGTGAAGTCGGCGTGCCCCGCCGCCTCTTCCTTTGTGACGTTCGGCTGGGCGAGTGTGTTCGGGTCGAAGCTCGGGCTCGAGTAGTCGGCCAGCACGGCGCCGGTCTTCGGCTGGATGGCCACCACCGCGCCGTCCTGGTTGGCGTCCGGGATGGCGGCGAGCGCCTCCCTGGCCGCCTCCTGGAGCGGCTTCTCGACCGTGAGGGTCACGTTGTCCGTCGACGGCGGGGGCGGCGAGAGGAGCTGCCCCAGCGAGCGCGCCGGCTGTGTGTGGGGGCTGAGCTGTGTGTTGTAGACGTTCTCGATCCCCGAGGTCCCGTAGAAGTAGGAGTCGTACCCGACCACCCCGGAGAACAGTGTGCCTGTGGGGTATGTCCGGTAGTACTTGTATGTCCCCGCCTTGGCGTTGGGGTTCTTCTTGGACTGGGCGATGACGGTCCCTGTGGCGGCGAAGATCAGCCCGCGCTGGTTGTCGAGCCGCTGGGAGGTGTTCCGGCCGTTGTACTGGGACGCGTTGAGCGCCGAGGCCTGCCGGAACTGCACGTTCACGAGCTGGAGGATCACCAGCGCGAAGCAGAGGATGAGCACCAGGCCCATCCAGCGGATGCGCCGGCCCATCAGGTGCCGGGGACCGTGCCCGGCACCGTGGGGGCCGGCACGGAGGTGGTCGAGGAACTGGACGTGGACGTCCCGCTCGTGGCGGGCGCGGTGGTCGTAGTGGTGGAGGTGGAGGTGGACCCGGTGCCCGACCCTGTCCCCTGCCCGTTGGCGATGCGCTGCTGGGACCGGTACTCCTGCCGGAGGTTGGCCACGTAACCCCGGGCCGCCGCCAGCGACGCCTCCTGCTTGTCCCCCTGGAGCGCCGCCAGGCGGTACGGCACGACCTCTGTGGTGGTGAGGTCGGTCCGCTGGACCAGGGTGGGCTGGAACCAGAGGAGGCCGCCCGGGCGCCCTTGGTAGACGACCACGTGGTCCCCCTTGATGGTCACGTACCAGTTGTCGGTCGCGTACCAGCGCACGAAGGCGTAGGCGGCGCCCACCACCACGGCGAGCAGCACCACGAAGGCGAGCACGCGGAAGGTCACCCGCCGGGGGATCCCGGCCAGCCGGCGCTGGCGGTTGCGCTCCCGCCGGCCCGGCTTAGCCTCCCTGCCCTCCGGCGCCACCTCGGTGCCGGGTCTGC
>JBOGGH010000205.1:0-5431 GCA_050743905.1 Acidimicrobiales bacterium | reverse complement strand
ACCTCGGCCGGGAGCTTGGTGCCCCCGGGGCCAAAGAGCTTGATGCCGTTGTCCTCGAACGGGTTGTGGGAGGCCGAGACCACCGCCGCCGGCACGCCGCGCCGCTCGGCGCAGTAGGCCACCCCGGGGGTGGTGAGGACGCCCAGGTCCACCACGTCCACCCCCTCGGCGGCCAGGCCGGCGGAGAGCGCCGCCTGGAGGAGGGGCCCGGAGCGGCGGGTGTCGCGGCCCACCAGGTACGTGGGCGAGGGCAGCACCCGGGCGGCGGCTCGGCCCACCGCGAGGGCCACCTCGGCGGTGAGGTCGGCGTTCGCCAGGCCCCGGACGCCGTCGGTGCCGAAGCGGGTCAACGCTTGGAGTACTGGGGCGCCTTGCGGGCCTTCTTCAGCCCGTACTTCTTGCTCTCCTTCTCCCGGGCGTCACGGGTGAGGAAGCCGGCTCGCTTGAGGGCCGGCCGCAGCTCGGGGTCGAGCGCGACGAGCCCGCGGGCGATGCCCAGGCGGAGGGCGCCCGCCTGGCCGGACATGCCGCCGCCGTCCATGGTGGCGTCGATGTCGTAGGACTCGGAGGTGCTGGTCACCCGGAGCGGCTCGGTGGCCAGCATCCGGTGGGTGGCCGAGGGGAAGTACTCCGCCAGCGGCCGGCGGTTGACCGTGACGACGCCCGGGCCGGTGCGGAACCGGACGCGGGCGATGGCCTGCTTGCGGCGGCCGGTGGTCTGCGAGAGCGGTGCGGGCATAGAGCTGCGTCCTCGGTCAGCTCGTGCGCCGGGCGGCGGCGAGGTCGAGCGGCTGCGGGTCCTGGGCGGCGTGCGGGTGGTCCGGCCCCGCGTACACCTTCAGCTTGGCGAGCTGCTGGCGCCCGAGGGTGTTCTTGGGCAGCATGCCGCGGACGGCGCGCCGCACCACCTCCTCCGGCGAGCCGGCCATCAGGTCGGCGTAGCTGCGGCGGCGGAGCCCGCCCGGGTAGCCGCTGTGCCGGTAGGCGAACTTGTCCCGGGCCTTGTCGGCGGTGAGCACCACCTTGGCCGCGTTCACCACCACCACGTGGTCCCCGGTGTCCAGGTGGGGGGCGAAGTACGGCCGGTGCTTGCCCCGGAGGATCCGGGCCACCTCGGTGGCCAGGCGGCCCAGCACAGCGCCGTCGGCGTCCACCACGTGCCAGGCACGCTCGATCTGCTCGGCTCTGGGTGCGTAGGTGCGCAACTCGGCGGTCCTCTGTGGAGCGGTGGTCGTCCCGGCCAAGCCGGGTGCCACGGCGGGGCGCCGTGGCCGACGGACCAGGGTACTGCCGGGCCGGGCACCGGGCAAGCCGCTCACCCGCACGGCCCGCCTACCCGTAGGACCCTGTTCACCCGTAGGACCCTGTTCACCCGTAGGACCCTGTTCACCCGTAGGACACAGCCTCCAGGCACAGCCCGTGCGGGGGGGCCGGCTGGGGCGACCCGTCCCTCGTGCCCGAGCGCAGCCGGGCCACCAGGTCGGCGGCGGTGGCCCGGCCCCGCCCCACCTGGACCAGCGCGCCCACCATGGAGCGGACCATCTGGTGGCAGAAGGAGCCGGCGGCCACGTCGAACCGCAGCAGTGTGCTCGGGCCCCCCGTCCACCCGGCATCGGTCACCCGGCGGACGATGGGCTGGTGGGCGGTGGTGCCCGGCGGCCGGCGGCAGAACGCCCGGAAGTCGTGCTCTCCCACCAGCACGTCGGCCGCGCCCCGCATCGCCCGCACGTCGAGGTCGCCGGCCACGTGCCAGGCGAGGTGGGCCAGCAGCGGGTCCGGGAACGGCGCGTTGTGCACCAGGTACCGGTACCGGCGCCCGGTGGCGCTGCGGCGGGCGTCGAACCCCTCGGGCGCCGGCTCGGCCTGCCGGACCACCACCGCCGGCGCGAGCTGGCGGTTCACCGCCCGGGCCAGGTCGAGGCGGGGGGGGAGCGGGTGGGGCAGGTCCACGTGCACCACCTGGCCCCGGGCGTGGACGCCGGCGTCCGTTCGGCCGGCGCAGACCAGGTCCGGGGGGTCCTGGAGGCGGGCGGCCCGGGCCAGCGCCGCCGAGAGCGCGCCGGCCACCGTGGCGGTCCCCGGCTGGGCGGCGAACCCCCGGAAGCCGCTGCCGTCGTAGGCCACCAGCATCCGCCAGCGCCGGAGCCCGGTCGGCTCAGCCACCGGACCGCCCACCGGACCGCTCAGACGAGCTCGATGCGGGCCATGGGGGCGTTGTCCCCCGGGCGCGGCCCCAGCTTCAGGATGCGCGTGTAGCCACCGGGGCGCTCGGCGTAGCGCGGCCCGATGTCGTGGAAGAGCTTGTAGGCCATGTCGCGGTCCCTGATGAGCGCCACCACGCGGCGCTGCTGGTGCACCCCGCCCTTGCGGGCGGCGGTGATGCACTTCTCGGCCACCGGCCGCAAGGCCTTGGCCTTGGCCTCGGTGGTGACCAGCGACTCGGCGGCGATCAGCGACGCCACCAGGTTGCCCAGCATCGCCTTCTGGTGGGCGGCGTCACCGCCCAGCCGCCGTCCTCGCTTCGGGGTCCCCTGCACGGCCCTGGTCCTTCCTAGTCCTTGGTGCGGAGCGACAGCCCGCGCTCGTCCAGGCGCTGGACCACCTCGTCCAGCGACTTCTGCCCGAAGTTGGTGATGCCCAGCAGGTCGTCGTAGGTGCGCTCCACCAGCTCGCCGATGGTGTTGATCTGCGCCCGCTTCAGGCAGTTGCGGGGGCGCTCGGAGAGGTCCAGCTCCTCGATCCGCAGGTCCAGGTCGGGGGAGCCGCCGCCGGTGGTGCCGGTCTCGCCCAGCTCGAGGCCCTGGGGCGCCTCCTCCAGGTCGGCCACCAGGCCCACGAGGGTGCGCAGCGTGTCCCCGGCCGAGGCCAGCGCCTCGCGGGGGCTGATCGAGCCGTCGGTCTCGATGTCGAGCACGAGGCGGTCGAAGTCGGTGGACTGCTCCACCCGGACCGGCTCCACCTCGAACGTCACCCGCCGGACCGGGGAGAAGATCGAGTCCACCGGGATCACCCCGATGGTGGACGAGCGCTTGTTGCGGTCGGCCGAGGCGTAGCCCCGGCCCCGCTCCACGGTGACGTCGAGGGCCAGCCGGCCCTTGGCGTTGAGGGTGGCGATGCGGAGGTCGGGGTTGAGGACCTCCACGTCGGCGGTGGTCTGCAGGTCGGCGGCGGTGGCCTCGCCCGGGCCCCGCTTGTCGAACCTGAGGGTCACCGGCTCGTCCGACTCCACCCGCACCAGCAGGTCCTTCAGGTTCAGGATGACGTCGGTGACGTCCTCCTTCACCCCGGGCAGCGTGGTGAACTCGTGGAGGGCCTCGTCGAAGCGGACCTGGGTCACCGCCGCGCCCGGGATCGACGACAGGAGCGTGCGGCGCAGCGAGTTGCCCAGGGTGTGACCGAAGCCGGGGTCGAGCGGCCCTACGGCGAAACGCTGCCGGTTGTCCCGTTCCTCGTCGACCGCCTCGACGGTCGGTCGCTGGATGATCAGCATGGGTGTGGTGGCTCCTCGGGGTGGGGGTGCTCTGCTACGTCGCTACTTCGAGTACAGCTCGACGATGAGCTGCTCCTGCACGGGCTCGTCGATGTGCTCCCGCAGCGGCGGGTTCAGCACCTGGACCACGTGCCCGGCCTCGCCCGCCTCCAGCCACGGGGGCATCTGGCGGTCGAGGGTGTCCATGTTGCGCCGGACGGCGAACATCTCCCGCGACCCCGCCTTGAGGGCCACGGTGTCGCCCTTGCGCACCCGGTAGCTCGGGATGGTGACCCGGCGGCCGTTGACCAGGACGTGCCCGTGGCGCACGAACTGGCGGGCCTGCCGGCGGCTGGCACCCCAGCCGGCGCGGAAGACCACGTTGTCGAGGCGCAGCTCGAGCATCCTGAGCAGGTTCTCGCCGGTGATGCCGGGCTGGCGGTTGGCCTCCTCGTAGAGGTTGCGGAACTGCTTCTCGAGCAGGCCGTAGATACGGCGGGCCTTCTGCTTCTCCCGGAGCTGCGCCAGGTACTCGGAGCCCTGGCGCACGCGGTCCCGGCCGTGCTCCCCGGGCGGGTAGGCGCGGCTGTGGCGGTCGGTAACGGCCTCCGAGACGGGGCACTTGAGCGAGAAGCACCGCTCGCCCTTCAAGAAGAGCTTCGTCCGCTCGCGGCGGCAGAGCCGGCAGACGGGTCCGGTGTAGCGGGCCATCGCTAGACCCGCCGCCGCTTCTTGGGGCGGCACCCGTTGTGGGGGATGGGGGTGACGTCCTTGATCCCCACCACCTCGATCCCGGCGGCGGCCAACGAGCGGATGGCCGTCTCCCGCCCCGAGCCGGGGCCGCGGACGAGCACGTCCACCTTGCGCACCCCGTGCTCCATCGCCCGGCGGGCGCAGGCCTCGGCGGCGAGCTGGGCGGCGAACGGCGTGGACTTGCGAGAGCCCTTGAAGCCGACGTTGCCGGCGGACGCCCAGGCCAGCACGTTCCCCTCCGGGTCGGCGATGGCCACGATGGTGTTGTTGAACGAGCTCTTGATGTGGGCGACGCCGTAACTGACGTTCTTGCGCTCCCGGCGGCGCGGCCGCCTGGCGCCCTGCTGCTTGGTGGGCTTGGGCATCTACTTGCGGACCTTCTTCTTCCCGGCCACCGTCTTCTTGGGGCCCTTGCGGGTACGGGCGTTGGTGTGGGTGCGCTGCCCGTGCACGGGCAGCCCCTTGCGGTGCCGCACCCCCTGGTAGCAGTTGATCTCCATCTTGCGCTTGATGTCCTGGGAGACGTCACGGCGCAGGTCGCCCTCGACGCGCAGGTTGGCGTCGATGTCGCCGCGGAGCCGCACCACCTCCTCGTCCGTCAGGTCGCGGACCCGGGTGCCCGGGTCGACGTCCGTGCGGGCGCAGATCTCCCTGGCCTTGGTCTGGCCTACCCCGTAGATGTAGGTGAGGGACACCTCGAGACGCTTCTCACGGGGGATGTCCACTCCGGCGATGCGGGCCATGGCGCCCTCCTATCCCTGCCGCTGCTTGTGGCGGGGGTTGTCGCAGATCACGACCACGCGCCCGCGCCGGCGGACCACCTTG
The DNA here is from genome assembly GCA_050743905.1 of Acidimicrobiales bacterium. Taxonomy (GTDB): domain Bacteria; phylum Actinomycetota; class Acidimicrobiia; order Acidimicrobiales; family RAAP-2; genus JBOGGH01. Next base: position 384 of record JBOGGH010000205.1, on the reverse strand, counting down.
CACTTCTCGCAGATCGGGCCCACGCTGGGTCGTACCTTCATGGCTGGTTCCTCGTCGTCGCTACTTGTACCGGTAGGTGATTCGCCCTCGGCTCAGGTCGTAGGGGGTGATCTCCACCTGGACCTTGTCGCCGGGGAGGATCCGGATCCGGTGCATCCGCATCTTCCCCGAGCTGTGCGCCAGCACCTTGTGCCCGTTCTCGAGCTCCACTCGGAACATGGCATTGGGCAGCGGCTCCACCACCGTGCCCTCCAGCACGATGGCATCTTCCTTGGGCTTGGGCAGGTGACTCTCCTCGACTCGTCCGTTCGGGCGGCGGCCCAGGCCGGCGGCGCGGGGCCCGGGCGCTGCAGTGGCGGTTGGCCGGTGCCGGAGGCCCCGTGC
>JBOGGH010000204.1:0-5478 GCA_050743905.1 Acidimicrobiales bacterium | reverse complement strand
GGCGTGCTCCCGGCGCCGTGCTCGCCCACCAGCAGGACGCGGTCGCATGCGGCCTCGGCCGCGCCCAGGGCGTCCGGCGACGCGTCGCCCGGCAGGCGGGCGACCGTGAGGACGCCGGACAGGCCGGCCTCCACGGCCGAGGCCACGGCCTCCACCGGCGCCCCGGGGCCGGCGGGCACCACGGCGACGACCGTGGGCGTGGGCGGGCCCTGAGGCTCGAGGGGCCGGCTCTCCCGGAGGCGCACGGCGAGGCCGCGGGCCACCGCCGCCATCACCGCCGGGTGGGTGCCGGCCAGGCCCTCGAACGCCTCCCGGCCCACCTTCACGAGCCGGCTGTCCCGGCGGGCCACCACGGTGGCCGAGCGGACGTCGTGGGTGAGCAGGGCCAGCTCGCCGAGCGACGCGCCGGGGCGGAGCTCGCGGGCCGGGCCCTGAGGCAGGCGCACCTCCAGGCGGCCCTGCCGCAGGGCGTACAGGGCGTCGCCGGGGTCGCCGGCCCGGAAGAGAACCTGGCCGGCCTGGAGCGCCACCTCTTCGCCGGCGTCGAGGACCTGCCGGCGGACGTCGCCGGGCAGGAGGTCGAAGAAGTCGGCTGCCCCGGCGTCCGGGGCCGCCTCCACCACCGGCGCTTTCGCCGGCTCCAGCAGCGGCTCGCCGGCTACGGCCGCCCCGGCGTCCGGTGACGGCCGGATCCGCCCGAAGCACAGCGCCGCCACGGCCGCCACGGCGAAGGCGGCGGCCGCCAGGATCCAGCCGTGGCGGAGGTCGTCCGGGAGGGTGGCCAGCGTGGGGTGGGCGATGAAGGTGGTGAGGACGGCGATGCCCAGCACGCCGCCGAGCTGGCGGGCGCTGGAGTTGACCGCCGAGGCGGTGGCGTAGCGCCCGGCGGGGACGGTGGAGAGCCCGCCGGCCGAGGCCACCGGCACGGTGGCCCCCACGCCGATCCCGCTCAGGATCTGGCCGGGCAGCCACTGGCCCAGGAAGTCCGGGTGGAGGCCTACCCGCGTCACGTACCACACGTAGGCGCCGCACCAGACGAGGGCGCCGGGCACCACCACGGCGCGCGGGCCGTACCGATCGGCCAGGCGGCCGCACGGGACGGCCACCAGGGCGGCCACGATGGCGCCGGGCGCCACCGCCAGGCCGGCCAGGAGCAGCGAGTAGCCCCAGACGTAGTTGAGCCACAGGATGTGCGCCAGCAGGTACGTGTAGAGGCCGAGGCCGGCGGCCACGGTGACGACGTTGGAGACGGTGAAGCCGCGGATCCGGAGCAGCTCGGGGTCGAGGATGGGCGAGCGGTGGCGCAGCGAGCTGCGGACGGTGAGGAGCAGGGCCGCCGCGGCCACCACGAAGGCGCCCACCACCCCGGGGCTGCCCCACCCCCACGACCCCCCCTGGACCACCCCGAAGGTCACGGCCCCCAGGCCCAGCGAGAGGAGGAGGGCGCCGCGGAGGTCCGGCAGGACCCGCGCCCCCGGCGCCCGGCTCTCCACGACCGTCCGGCGGGTGAGGATCCACGCCAGCAGCCCGAGGGGGACGTTGACCAGGAAGACCAGCCGCCAGTTGAAGAGGTCCACCAGGGCGCCGCCGATCGGCGGGCCCAGGCCGGCGGCCAGCGCGCCGGCGGCGGCCCAGGCGCTGAGCGCGTGGTTCCGCCGCTCCAGCGGCGCGGCGTGGACCACCACGCCGAGCGACGCCGGGACGAGCATCGCCGCGCCGACCGCCTGGAGGACCCGGAAGGCCACGAGCATCCCCACCGAGGTGGAGGTGGCGCAGGCGGCCGACATCACCGTGAAGACCACGATGCCGGCCTTGAAGAGGCGCCGGCGGCCGAGGAGGTCGGCAAACCGCCCGGCCAGCACGAGCAGGCCGGCGAAGACGACGTTGTAGCCGTTCAGGACCCACGAGAGCGACCCGACCGAGACGGTGGGGAAGGCGGCCTGGATGTTGGGGAAGGCCACGTTGACGACCGTCGAGTCCAGGAAGGCGAGGAACGCCCCGAACGCCGCCACGCCGATGGCGGCCGCCGGCGCGTAGTGGCGTGACGCCGGCATGCCGCCGGACGCCGGGGCGGCCTCCGGGAGCGGCCGGCTCGAGGTCGAGGTCATCGGGGACGCCCGCGTGCCGTCCTGCTCGGCGCGGTCGCCGGCACCTCACCCCTCACGGGCTCGAGCACGCTCTCCCACCCCATCGCATCCCCTACGATCGGGGCCCATAGTGACCCGCCGGCGGGCGCTTGTCGAGCACTCGTCGGGCGCCTGCCGGGCGCCGTGACCCGGGCCGGCGTCGCCGGCCGGAGTTGCCGGCCCCCTACGGCACCACCCCGCCGGCGGGCGCCAGGCGCTCCAGGTGGCGATCGAGGTCGGCGCTGCGGCTGGAGAACCGCACCGTCATCACCACGTCACCCGGGCCGGCCGCCTCCACCACCTTGGCGTGGCAGACCCCGCGGTCGCCGGCCGAGCCCACGACCTCGATCCGGATCTCGGAGAGCTCGGCCATCGAGACCGCGCACCGCAGCCGGGCGCCGGTGGGCGCCAGCGCCACCACCTCGGCGTCGTGGACGTCTGAGAGCTGCTGCTCGTCGCCCCGGGCGGCCAGGCGGACCGGCACCGGCTCCGGCAGCTCCGAGAAGCCGGCCTGGTTGCCCGGCAGCCGCAGGCCGTGCGCGCCGTGCACGGCCGTCACGCGGTGCACCGTCACCGGGACGTCCAGGGCCTTGGGCCAGACCGAGCGGCCGCCGTCCACGGCCACGCAGTGGCGGACGGCCTCGAAGGTGGCCGGCGAGACGAGCACCTCGCCGCCGAGGGTGTGGCCCTCGATCCGGAAGGCCAGGTTCACCACGCTGCCCACGGTGGCGAACTTGGAGCGCCGCTCGGAACCGATGTTCCCCACCGTGGCGTCGCCGGTGGCGACGCCGATCCCCATCTGCACCTCCGGGAGGCCGCGGGCGCGGTTCCGGGCGTTGACGTCGCCGATGGCCTGCTGCATGGCCACGGCGCAGGCGACGGCACGCTCGGCGTCGTCAGCGCGGGTCTCGAAGGCGCCGAAGATGGCGAGCACGGCGTCCCCCACGAACTCGTCCACCGTGCCGCCGTAGCGCCCGATCACGTCCGACATCGCGCCGAGGTACGCGTTCAGGACGGCGACCGTGGCCTCCGGCGGCAGCGTCTCGGTGAGGGTGCTGAACCCGCGGAGGTCGGACACCATGACCGTGATGGGCCGCCGGTCGCCCCGTATCTCCAGGCCCTCCTCGCGCTGGAGCAGGTTGGCCACCACGTCGTCGCTGAGGTAGCGGGCGAACGTCTGGCGGAGGAAGGCGTTCCTCACCTCGAGCTGCTGGGCCAGGGTGGCGACCTCCCGGGCGGCGTCACGGAGCGCCAGGTGCGCGTCGATCCTCGCCACGGTGACCGAGGCGTCCACCGGCTTGGTGACGTAGTCGTTGGCGCCCAGCCGGAGGGCGCCCACCACGTCGTCCGTGCCGGCCAGGGCGGTCATCATGATCACCGGCAGGGCGGTGGGCTCGTGGGTGCGGCGGATGGCCCGCAGGGCCTCCAGCCCGTCCATGGTGGGCATGACCACGTCGAGGAGCACGAGGTCGAACGGTTCGTGGGCCAGGCGCAGCAGGGCGGCGCGGCCGTCGTCCGCCGTGGCCACGGTGAACCCGGCGCGCCGGAGCATCCGCGTCACCAGCTCGCGGTTGGCCGGCTCGTCGTCCACCACCAGAACGGTGCCCTGCCGCGGCGCGCGCTCCTGCGGCCCGCCCGCGGGGCCGTTGGCCGACGGGGCCGGCCCCATGTCCTCGGGCCGGAAGACGCCGTCCACGAGGCGGAGCAGGGTGGTGGCCGCGTCGCGGATGCGGCGGAGGTCGGGCACGAGCTCGGGAAGCTGCCGCTCGTCCAGCTCCTCCTCGAGCATCTCGGCGTAGCCGAGGATCTGCCCCAGCGGGGTCCGCATGTCGTGCCGCAGGGCGCGCATCGTGGTCCGGCGCTCCGACGGGCCGGTCGCCCCTCCACCCATGCTGGTACGATACCTGCGGGTTCAGGGAGGTGGGGAGGTGTCCCGTTCGGGTACGGCGGGATCCGGCGCGCCTGCGCCGGCCGCATCGTCGGAGGGGGATGGACCCCTCACGCCCGAAGCCAGGCGCCTCCGCCAGCTCGTCCTCTACAACATCCCGGCCACGCCCACCGGCGTCGCCTTCCTGCTGTCGCTCTACGCGGTGTTCCCGTCCACCGCGCTGCCCATCCTGGCGGCGTCGGTGGTGCCGACGGCCGCCTTCCAGGTGGTCGCCCTCCGCTACGCCCGCCGGAACGAGGCCACGCTCGGCATCACCGCGCTGGCCGCCGGGATCTGGTGCCCCACCCTGGCCATGGCGGTGTTCGCGCCGGCCGAGTGGCCGCTGACCTGCACGCTCTCCATCCTCTCGGTGGTGCTCGCCCTGCCGTTCGCCAACCGCGTGCAGATGCTTCGCCTCATCGGCGTGGCATCGGTGATCCTGGCCGTGGGCGGCGTGTTCGCGTCCCTGACACCCATCTTCCCCCTCTCGCCGCCGATCCCCCTCGACGTGCTGCGGCCGATCGTGGCCATCACCGCCATCGTGGGCGCGGTGCTGTGCATGATGGTGATCTGGGAGTCGGGCGGCCGCCTCAGGGACTCTCTCGAGGAGAGCCGGGCCGCCAACAGCGCGCTGCGCGACTCGGAGCGGACGCTGGAGGCGAAGGTCAGGGAGCGGACGGTGGACCTGGCGGCCTCCCACCGCGAGCTGGCCCAGGCGCGGGACGACGCCCTGCAGGCCAGCCGGGCCAAGAGCGACTTCCTGGCCAACGTGAGCCACGAGCTGCGGACCCCCCTCAACGCCATCATCGGCTACGGCGAGATGCTCGACGAGGAGGCCTCCGAGCGCGGGGACGAGGTGTACCTCTCGGACATCGAGCGGATCGTCTCGTCGGGGCGGTACCTGCTGGCGCTGATCAACGGGATCCTCGACCTCTCCAAGATCGAGGCGGGGAAGATGGAGATCTACGTCGACGCCTTCGACCTCGACGAGTTCCTCTCCGGCATCGAGGACACCATCCTCCCGCTTATCAAGAAGAACGCCAACCGGCTGGCGGTGACCACGGGCGGGGATCTGGGCTCGATGGAGACGGACAAGGCCAAGGTCCGGCAGGTGCTGTTCAACCTCCTGAGCAACGCGTCCAAGTTCACCCGCGACGGCGTGATCGGCCTCGACGTCCGGCGGGTGCCCGCCGGAGAGGACGGGGGGCGCGACGCCGTCCGGTTCAGGGTGACCGACACCGGCATCGGCATGTCGCCCGAGCAGATGGCCCGCATCTTCGAGGCGTTCCGGCAGGCCGAGGAGACCACGGCCCGCACCTACGGCGGGACGGGGCTGGGACTGGCCATCACGAAGCAGTTCTGCGCCATGCTCGGCGGCTCGATCACCGTGGACAGCACGCCCGGCCAGGGCTCGGTGTTCGAGGT
>JBOGGH010000203.1:0-5493 GCA_050743905.1 Acidimicrobiales bacterium | reverse complement strand
GCCGTGGAGGGCGTGGAGCGCTGGCGCCGGGCCTTCGTGGGCCGGCCGGTGCCGCCCGGGTGCCAGGTGGGGCGGGAGGCCGGGGTGGGCGCCCTCTCCGTGGGGCTGCCCTACAAGCCGGATCTGGTGGGCGGGCTGCTCCAGCTCCACGCCTACGCCGTGCTCGGCCCGGGGGACGATCCGTTCTCGGTCCCGCCGGCGCTCGCCCGGGTGGTCACCCGGGCCCTGGCCGACCGCGGCCTCCCCGGCCTGGAGGTGACGGCGGGCCTGGCGGACGGGACGGCATGGGCCCGGACCAGCCCGGGGTCGCCGGTGGTGGTCGCGGCCCGCGGCGCCTACGAGGCCGTGCAGGGCGCGCCGCCACCGCCGGTCAGCGGCTGGACGGGGTCGACCGACGGGGTGCTGTGGCGCCACGCCGGGGTGGGCACGGCCCGGATGGGGCCCACCCCGGTGGCCACCGCGGTGGGGGTGGAGAGCCTGTCCCTCGGCGACCTGGTGCGCTGGTCGGCCACCTACGCCGAGACGGTGGCCCGCCACGCCGCTGGGGCGGGGTAGCGGGGGCGTGGCGGTGGCGGGGGGGTGGCGGGGGGGCGGGCGCGCCCCCCTGCGGCAGGCGCCGGCCGGGGCTCCCGGTTCCCGGAGATCGCCGCGGGTATGACTTGCTATGCAAGAGATCATCCCGCATAATGAGATGAATGGTACGGCAGTGTGCGTCGGCCCACGTGGGACCCGGGTGGGCGAGGTGAACGCCGTGCCGCACGGGACGCGGTCCGGGACCCCGGGTCCGGGGACGGCGGCGGATCGGGTGCTGGCCGGCGGGGGCATCCCCCCTGCCCCCGCCGGCCAGGCCCCTCAGCGCGCCGCGGGCCGGGCGGTGTCGCCGCACGGCCCCGGGCGATGAGGTACCTGGCGCTCCACACCGGGGTCGGCCGCATGGAGGACGACGGCTCGGTGGCGTTGCTGGACGTCCCGGGCGGGCTGGCCGGCCACCTGGCGCTCGGCCGCCGGCTCGGGGACCTCGACGGCCTGCCGGCCGCCGGCCGCCTCCCGGCGGGCGAGGTGGTGCCGGGCACCCCGGCACCGGCCACCAGCTCCACCTGGGGCATCGGGCTCAACTACCGCTCCAAGCTCCTGGCCACCGGGCGCACCCTGCCGGACCGTCCCACGCTCTTCCTGAAGGCCCCCGCGGCCGGCGCCGCCCCGGGCGAGCCCATCCGCATCCCCGCCGGCGCGCCGGACTGCGTGGACTACGAGGGGGAGATCGCCGTCCTCCTGGGCGAGAGCCTCTACGAGGCGAGCCCCGGCCGGGCCGCCGCCGCCGTCCGGGCGGTGGCCGCCGCCAACGACGTCACCGCCCGCGACGTGATGCGCGAGACGGGCAACCCCACCCTGGCCAAGAGCTACCCCGGGTTCGCGCAGCTCGGCTCGGCCGTGCTGGACCCGGACGACGCCGGGGGGTTTGGCGCGCTGGCCCTGGCCACGAGGGTCAACGGCGAGGTGCGCCAGTCGGACGTGGGCGGGGGGATGATCCTCGCCGTGCCGGACCTGCTCTCGCTTCTCTCGCACCACGTGGTGCTGCGGCCCGGCGACGTGGTGCTCACCGGGACGCCCGCCGGGACGGGCGACGAGGCCAGGACCTACCTGGCGCCGGGGGACGAGGTCGAGGTGGAGGTGGCGGGCCTGCCGGCGCTGCGCAGCGCGGTGGTGGACGGGCGCGGCACACGGGTGTCGGCACGGCGGCCGGTGGCCGCCGTGACATCGCAGGAGAGATAGGGGAGCAATGGACGACGTCGTGGAAGTGGTGCTGGCGGGCGGGACCGTGGTGGACCCGGCGAGCGGGCGGCACGAGGAGGCCGACGTGGCCGTGGGCGGCGGCAGGATCCTCGCCGTGGGGCCGGCGGCCGGCGGCGGTGCCCGCACCCTCGACTGCCGCGGGGCCACCGTGGTCCCGGGCCTGCTGGACGCCCACTCGCACGTCTTCCGCGACGTCTCCAAGGTGGGGGCGCCGGTGGACGAGGCACACCTGCAGCGCGGCGTGGTGGCGGTGGCCGATGCCGGCTCCGCCGGGGCCTCGACGTTCCCCGCCTTCCGCCGGCTGGTGGTGGAGCCCGCCAGGACCAGGGTGCTCTGCTTCCTCAACGTCTCGGTGCTCGGCCTCATCGACTACCGCTTCGGCGAGCTGCTCAACCCGGGCACGCTGGTGCCGGACGACGCCGTGGCCACCGCCAAGGCCAACCCGGACGTGGTGCGCGGGCTCAAGATCCGCATGTCCACGGACGTGGTGGGCGAGGACCCGGCGGACGGGCTGGCGCTGCTGGACCGGGCGCTGGCCACGGCCGGCGAGGCCGGCCTGCCGCTGATGGTGCACATCGGGGAGACCCCGGTCCCGCTGGAGGAGATCGTGGGGCGCCTGCGCGCCGGCGACGTGGTGGCCCACTGCTATACGGGGAAGGAGGAGGGGATCCTGGGACCCGACGGTCTCGTCCGGCCGGCGGTGGCCGAGGCCCGCCGGCGCGGCGTCCTCTACGAGTCGGCCCACGGCAAGAGCAACTTCAGCTACGCCGTGGCCCGGCCGGCAATCGAGCAGGGCTTCCTGCCCGACGTGGTCTGCTCGGACACCAGCTACCGGAACTGGAACGGCCCGGTCTTCGACCTCCTGACCACCGTCTCCAAGCTGGTGGCGCTGGGCATGACCCTGGACCAGGTGCTGGAGCGGGTGACCGTGGCGCCGGCCCGGCTGCTCGGGCTGTGGGACGAGGGCTACGGTCGCCTGGAGGTGGGCGGCCCGGCGCACCTGACCGTCTTCGACCAGCGGGACGAGGCCGACGAGGTCCCGGACGCCGCCGGCGGCTCGATGGCGTTGCGCCGGTTCGAGCCGCGGGCCACGGTGGTAGGGGGTGAGGTGGTGGAGCCCGTGCCGTGGCGCGGGCAGGTCAGCTCGGTCTCGTGATCGGCGAGGGCGCCGCCGGGGGAGCGCCTGGCGCCGGGCGAGGGAGGAGGCAAGCCATGTCCGAGGAACGACCCACGGTGGCGTTCGACCACCACGAGCCCGGGTTCCGGGCCAACGAGGCCTACCGGGCCCTGCGGTCGTCGTGCCCGGTGGCCTGGACGGAGTCCTGGGGCGGGTTCTGGATCCTCAGCCGGTACCAGGACATCGCCAACGCCGCCCGCAAGGACGCCGTCTTCTCCTCGGCCCGCGACGCCGAGGGGCACGGCGGGATCGTGATCCCGGAGTGGAACACGGACACCTCGATCCCGATCGAGATGGACCCGCCCGAGCAGATGACCTACCGCAAGCTCCTGAACCAGCTCTTCTCGCCGACAGCGGTGGAGCGCATGGGGCCCATGATCGAGGGGTTCGTGACCCGCACCGTGGACGCCTTCATCGAGCGGGGCGAGTGCGACCTGATCGAGGACCTCACCGGCCCGGTGCCGGCCCTGGTGACCGTGGCGCTGCTGGGCCTGCCCGAGGAGCTCGCTGTGCCGTTCCAGCGCGCCGTGCACGACGTCTTCAGCTCGGCCGTGGGCACCGAGCGGGCCGAGGCCGGGGCCACGGAGATGGCGTGGGTGGGCGACCGGCTGCTCGAGCAGATCCGCGCCCGGCGGCAGGACCCCGGGGACGACGTGCTCAGCTTCCTCGTCCACCAGGAGGTGGATGGCGGCCACCTGTCGGACGACGTGGTGCAGTCGATCGCCAAGCTCATCGTGGGCGGGGGGATGGACACCACCACGTCGCTCACCGGCCAGACGCTGGTCTGGCTCTCGGCCCACCCCGAGGTCCGCCGGCGGCTGGTGGACGACCCCGAGCTGCTGGTCCCGGCCACCGACGAGTTCCTGCGCGTCTTCGCGCCCTCCCAGAGCATGGGCCGGACGGTGACCGGCCCGGCGGAGGTGGGCGGCTGCCCCATGGCGCCCGGCGAGCGGGTGCTGATCCCGTGGGTGGCGGCGAACTTCGACGAGTCGGTCTTCGAGCGCCCCGAGGAGGTGGTGCTGGACCGCCCCAAGAACCGGCACCTCTCCTTTGGCATCGGGTTCCACCGCTGCGTGGGCGCGCACCTCGCCAAGGCCATGTTCCGCGCGATGATGCGTCAGGTGCTGGACCGGCTCCCCGACTACCGCGTGCTCGAGGACCAGGTGGTGGCCTACGCGGACCGGGGCAACCAGACGGGGCTCGACTCGGCGCCGGCGGTGTTCACGCCGGGACGCCGCCTCGCCGGCGCCCCCGCCTGAGCGCCGCCGGTGGTCAGTGGGCTGGACTACGCCTTCGCGGCCGGTGCCGGGCTCCTGGCCGGGGGGGTCAACGCCATCGCCGGGGGCGGCACGCTCATCTCGTTCCCGGCGCTGCAGGCCATCGGCCTCACCTCGATCGACGCCAACGTCACCAACATCGTGGCCCTGACCCCGGGCTACCTGGCCGGGAGCTACGCCCAGCGGGGCGACCTCAGCGGGCAGGCGCGGACGGCGCGCCTGCTGGGCGTGGCGGCGGGGCTGGGCGGGCTGGTGGGCTCGGTGCTCCTGGTCACGGTCACCGGCAGCACCTTCTCGGCCGTGGTGCCCTACCTGATCCTCCTGGCCTGCGCGGCGCTGCTGGCCCAGGGGTGGCTCCGGACGCTGCTCGAGGCGCGGCGGGCGACCCAGGCCCGGCCCCTGGGCGACGGCCACCTGGAGCGCGCCGGGGTCTTCTGCTGCGGCGTGTACGGCGGGTTCTTCGGCGCCGGGCTCGGCATCATGCTGCTCGCCGTGCTCGGCCTGTTCACGAACGACGCCCTCAACCGCGTGAACGTCCTCAAGCAGGTGCTGTCGCTGGTCATCAGCCTGCTGGCCAGCGCGTTCCTGGCGTTCTCGGGCCACGTGGCGTGGGGGCTGGCCGGGGCGGTGGCGGTGGCCAGCGTCGCCGGCGGGTTCCTCGGGGGGCGCATGGTCCACCTGGTGAACCCGGTGGTGCTGCGGGTCCTGGTGGTGCTGCTGGGCGTGGCCGTGGCCGTCCACTTCTGGGTCTGACGACCCGGGGCGCCGGCCACGCCGCTGGCCGCCTGGGCCGCCCGCACCGGCGGCGCGGTCAGCCGAAGGTGAGGACGGGCTTCACCACTTCGCCGCGCACCGACGCCTCCACGGCGGCGTTGATCTCCTCGAAGGGGTAGTACCGGACCAGCTCGTCCACCGGGAACCTCCCGGCCCGGTGGAGGCCCACCAGCTCGGGCAGGAACACGTCCGGCACGCTGTTCCCGCCGATCACCCCGGTGACGGTGCGGCCGTTCAGCACGGTCCGCCAGTCCAGCACCATCTCCGTGCTGGGCCCGGCGCCGACCACCGCCAGCGTGCCCCGGGTGGTGAGCAGCGGGACCACCTGGCGCACCACGCCGGCCACGCCGGTGGTGTCCACCGCGGCGTCCAGCCCGCCCGGGGCCACCGCGGCTACCGCGGCCGCCAGGTCCGTGGTCGAGGCGTCCACCGTCGCCGTGGCCCCGAAGCGCCGCGCCACCTCCAGCCGCC
>JBOGGH010000202.1:0-5539 GCA_050743905.1 Acidimicrobiales bacterium | reverse complement strand
CCAGCGGTCCCGGCCGGCCCGGGCGGCGTGGCCGTGGCCCAGCTCGGCGGCGGTCCCCTCCCGCCGGCGGCCACCACGCTGGCCGTGGGGCCCGAGGGCGGGTGGGCCCCCGAGGAGCTGGCGCTCGGGCTCCCGGCGGTGGGCCTGGGCCCGTGGGTCCTGCGGGCGGAGACGGCGGCGGTGGCCGCCGGGGCGGTCATGGCCGCCCTCCGCGCCGGTACCGTGGTGGGGCGGCAGGGGGTCCCGGCCGAGGGCCGGCACCCGGAAGTGGGAGAATCGACGTGATGGCCGAGCGCGTGGAGTGGCTCAGCACCAGGGAGGCGTCGGCGCGGCTCGGGGTCACGCTGCGCAGCCTGTACCGCTTCATCGACGGGGGGGAGCTGGCGGCCTATAAGTTCGGGCGGGTGATCCGCCTGAAGGAGGACGACGTCGACCGGTTCATCGAGTCGTGCCGGATCGCGCCCGGGGACCTCGAGCACCTGTACCCGCCCCGCAAGGCCGGCGACGAGGACGGATGACGGACTGCCTCTTCTGCGGCATCGTGGCCGGTGACGTCCCCGCCGAGATCGTCCACCGGGGCGAGCGGACCGTGGCCTTCCGGGACATCAACCCGGTGGCCCCGGTGCACGTCCTGGTGGTGCCCCGCCGCCACATCGACAACGCCGCCGCCGTGGCGCCCGTGGACGCCGACGACGTGGTGGCCCTCATCACCGCGGCCCGCGAGGTGGCCGAGGCGGAGGGCATCGCCGAGCCGGACCGCGGCTACCGCCTGGTCTTCAACGTCGGGCCGGACGCGCTCAACTCGGTGGGCCACCTCCACCTGCACGTCATCGGGGGGCGCACGATGACCGGCTCCCTCGGGTGACCGGGGTGGGCAGCGGGGCCGGCGTGCGCGCCGGCGAGCCCGGCCAGGCGCGCCGCGCCGAGACCACGGTCCCGCACAACCACCTGATGGCCGGGCTGCTGGGCCACCGTGACGAGCTGCTCCGGGTGGTGGAGGGGGCCTTTCCCCAGACCCGCATCGTGGTCCGGGGCAACATGATCTCGGCCGAGGGCCCGGAGGCGGATCAGGTGGCGCGGCTCTTCGACGAGCTGGTGCTGGTGCTCGAGTCGGGCCAGGCGCTCGACGCCGCCAAGGTGGCCCGCACCATCGACATGGCCCGGGAGGACCTACGGCCGTCCGAGGTCCTCAACGCCGAGGTGATGCGGGCGGCACGCGGGCGCGCCGTGCGCCCCAACACGGCGGGGCAGAAGCGCTACACGGACGCCATCGCCGCCAGCACGATCACCTTCGGGATAGGTCCCGCCGGCACCGGCAAGTCCTACCTGGCGGTGGCCCTGGCCGTGCAGGCCCTGCAGTCCCGGCAGGTGAACCGGATCATCCTGACCCGCCCGGCGGTGGAGGCGGGCGAGCGGCTCGGGTTCCTCCCGGGCGACCTCATGGCCAAGGTCGACCCGTACCTGCGCCCCCTCTACGACGCCCTCTACGACCTGCTGGAGCCGGAGGGCGCGCAGCGCCTGATCGACCGCGGCACCATCGAGGTGGCGCCGCTCGCCTTCATGCGCGGTCGCACGCTGAACTCGTCCTTCATCATCCTGGACGAGGCCCAGAACACCACGCCCGAGCAGATGAAGATGTTCCTCACCCGCATCGGGTTCGGCTCCCGGTGCGTCGTCACCGGCGACGTGACGCAGATCGACGTGGCGGGCGGCCGGTCCGGGCTGGTGGGGCTCGAGCCGGTCCTCGGGGAGGTGGACGGGATCACCTTCGTCCACCTCTCCCGCCGCGACGTGGTGCGGCACAAGATCGTCGCCGACATCGTCGACGCCTACGAGGCGGCCGAGCACCCGGCGGGCGATGGCGGTTGACGTCTTCGCCGCCGACGAGCAGGGCGACCGGCCGGTCGACCTCGAGCGGTGGGCGGCACTGGCCCGGGCGGTGCTCGCCGACCGCGGGATCAAGGGCGACGCCGAGGTGTCGCTGCTGTTCGTGGACGAGCCGACGATCGCCCGGCTGAACGAGGAGTTCCTGGACCGCTCGGGCCCCACGGACGTCCTGGCCTTCCCGATCGAGGACGAGGTGGGCCCGAGCGGCCGGTCGCCCGACCTCGGTGGCACGGGTCCCGGCAGCGAGCCGGACGGGGAGCCCCCGGTGCTCATCGGCGACGTGGTGGTCTGCCCGGCGGTGGCGGCCCGGAACGCCGTCGCGCACGGCGTGGCGGACGAGGACGAGCTGGCGCTGCTGGTGGTGCACGGGCTCCTCCATCTGCTGGGCATGGACCACGCCGTGGACGTGGAGGCGGAGCGCATGGAGGCGCTCGAACGGTCCCTGCTGGCCCGCCTCCACCTGCCGTCGGCCGCGCCCGGGGACGGCGCGGGCGGGGCCGGGGAGTGATCGCCGACACCGGCTTCCGGCCCGTGGACTGGCTGCTGATCGCCCTCATCCTGGTGCTGCTGGCCATCTCCGGCCTGCTGGCCCTGGCCGAGACGAGCCTGGTGCGGACCAGCCGGGTGAAGGCCAAGTCCCTGCTGGACGAGGGCCGCCGCGGCGCCCGCCAGCTCGTCCGCCTGGTGGAGCACCCCGAGCAGTTCCTGAACCCGGTGCTCCTGCTGGTGCTGGTGTGCCAGTTGGTGTCGGCCACGCTGGTGGGCGTCCTGGCCTCGGCGTGGCTGGGGGCGCTCGGCGTGGTGGTGGGCACCGTGTTCGAGGTCGTGGTGATCTTCGTGCTGTTCGAGGCGGTGCCCAAGAACTGGGCGGTGCACAACCCGGACCGGGCCGCCCTGTTCACCGCGCCCATCGTGAGCGCCGTGGTCCGGTTCCCGCTGGTGCGCGCCGTCTCCACCGTGCTCATCGGCCTGGCCAACCTCTTCATCAGGCGGGGCGGCGGCGACGAGGAGCCGCAGCCGAACGTGACCGAGTCCGAGCTCCTGGCCATGGCCGACGTGGCCCACGCGGACGAGGTGATCGAGACCAGCGAGCGGGCGTTCATCCACTCGATCATCGACTTCGGCGACGCCGTCGTCCGCGAGGTGATGGTGCCCCGCCCGGACATGCTCGCCTTCGAGGCCGACACCACCGTGGGGGACGCCCTCGAGCAGGCGCTGGCCGCCGGGCGGAGCCGCCTGCCGGTCTACGAGGACAACCTGGACGACGTGATGGGCATCGCCTACGCCAAGGACCTGATGAGCGCCGAGCACCACGGGCGGGGCGCCGACCCGGTGCGGGACCACGTGCGCCCGGCGCACTTCGTGCCGGAGACCAAGCGACTCACCGGCCTGTTGCGCGAGATGCAGGACCGCAAGTTCCACCTCTCGATCGTGGTCGACGAGTACGGCGGCACCGCCGGCCTGGTGACCCTGGAGGACCTGATCGAGGAGCTGGTGGGGGAGATCGTGGACGAGTACGACGTCGAGGAGCCGGCGGTGCGGCGCCTGCCCGACGGCAGCATCGTGGTGACCGGCCGCATGGCCGTGGCCGACGCCGACGACCTGCTGGACGCCGAGCTTCCCCAGGGCGGCTGGGACACCGTGGGCGGCCTGGTGCTGGACCTGGCCGGCCACGTGCCGGCGGAGGGGGAGTCGGTGGACGTGGACGGGTTCCGGCTGGTGGCCGAGCGCGTGCGGGGCCGGCGGATCGACGCGGTGCGGATCGTCCGCACGGCCCCCGCCCGCGCCGACGAGCCGGACGGCGAGGGCTGAGGGGACCGTGCGCTCGGGGTTCGTGGCGGTGGTGGGCCGCCCCAACGTGGGGAAGTCCACGCTGGTCAACCGGATGGTGGGCAGCAAGGTGTCGATCGTCTCGCCGCGTCCCAACACCACCCGCTTCCAGCTCCGCGGGGTCCTGCACCGGCCGGACGCCCAGGTGGTGCTGGTCGACACGCCGGGGATCCACCGGCCCCGCACCGCGCTCGGCGAGCGGCTGAACGAGGCCGCCGGCGCGTCGCTGGCCGAGGTGGACGCCGTGGTGGTGGTGGTGGACGCCACGGCGGCGATCGGGCCCGGGGACCGGACCGTGCTCGGCCGCGCCCTCGACGCCGCCTGGGACCGCGGGGCGGGGGACGGGGCGGGTGACGGGCCGGCGCTGCTGGTGGCCGTGAACAAGGTGGACGTGGCGGGGCCGGACGACGTGCTGGTCCGGTTGGCGACGGCGGCCGAGTCCGTGGACGGGCTGGCCGCCGAGCGGGCCGCCGGCCGCCCCGGCCGCCCGCCGCCGGTGGAGTACTTCCCCGTGTCGGCCCGGACCGGGGACGGCGTGGCGGCACTGGTCGAGGAGGTGGTGGCCCGCCTGCCCGAGGGCCCTCCCTACTACCCCGAGGACATGGTGACGGACACGCCGGAGGCCCAGCAGGTTGCCGAGCTCGTCCGCGAGCAGCTCCTGGCCCGGGCGCGCGAGGAGCTGCCCCACGCCATCGCCTGCCGGGTCACCGAGTGGGAGTGGCCGCGCATCCGCTGCGAGATCCTCGTGGAGCGGGACTCCCAGAAGGCCATCGTCATCGGGCGCGGCGGGGAGGTGCTGAAGGCGGTGGGCACGGCGGTCCGCCGGCAGCTCCCGCCCGGCGCGTACCTCGAGCTCCACGTGCGGGTGGAGCGGCGCTGGCAGCAGCGCGACGACGCGCTCGACCGGCTCGGCTACTGACCGGCGCCGGCGAGCACGCGCTGGAGGAACACCTCCACCTGGCGGCGGTCGGTGGTGCGCCGCATGGGCGGCAGCCCGGCCAGCAGCACGCTGCGGTAGCCGGCGGTGGCCAGGCGCGGGTCGAGGACGGCCACCACCCCGTGGTCGTCCGCCGTGCGGATGAGCCGGCCCGTGCCCTGGGCGAGCAGGGTGGCCGCCCGCGGCAGGTCCACCAGCCGGAAGGCGCCGTCGCCGGCCCGGTCCCGGCGCGCCTGGACCAGCGGGTCGTCCGGGCGCGGGAACGGCAGGCGGTCCAGGGTGACCAGTGAGAGCGACCGGCCGGGCACGTCCACCCCCTGCCAGAAGCCGAGCGTGGCGAAGAGGCAGGACTGCTCGTCCCCGGCGAAGGCCGCCAGGAGCTGCGCCTTGGGCAGCTCGCCCTGCACGAGGACGCGGTAGGGGAGGCGCTCCCCGAGCGCGGCGGCCGCCGCCTCGGTGGCCCGGCGGCTGGTGAAGAGGGCCAGCGTCCGCCCACCGGCCGCCCGCACCAGGGCCTCCAGTTCGTCGAGGAGCGCGGGCTCGGACTCCGGGCGGCGCCGGTCGGGGAGGTGCCGGGCCACGTAGAGCAGCGAGTGGTCCCGGTAGTCGAACGGGCTGCCCACCGAGAGCTCGTCCAGCGGGAACTCGCCCAGGCCCAGTCGTTCCCCCAGGCGCGGCGGGACCGTGGCGCTGGTGAGCACCGCGGTGACCTCGCCCCAGAGGAGCTCGGCCAGGGGCGGGCCCACGTCCACTGGCGACAGCCGCAGCACCGGCGCCCGGCGGGTGCCGTCCACCCAGGCCACCTCGTCCGCCGTGCGGCCGGCGAGGCGCGCCAGGTCGCCGGCCAGGTGGCCGATGGCGCTGAGGGCGCGCGCCCGCCTGCCG
>JBOGGH010000201.1:0-5590 GCA_050743905.1 Acidimicrobiales bacterium | reverse complement strand
CCCAAGGAGTACATACCGGCCGTCGACGCCGGCATCCAAGAGGCCCTCACCTCGGGCGTCCTGGCCGGCTATCCCACGGTGGACGTCAGGGTCACCCTGACGTTCGGCTCGTACCACGACGTCGACTCCTCCGAGATGGCCTTCAAGATCGCCGGCTCGATGGCGGTGAAGAAGGCGGCCCGCCTGGCCCGGCCGGTTCTCCTGGAGCCGGTGATGGCGGTGGAGGTGGTCACCCCCGAAGAGCACATGGGCGACGTGATCGGCGACTTGTCGTCCCGCCGGGGGCGGGTCGAGGGCATGGAGCAGCGGGGGAACAGCCATGTCGTGCGGGCACAGGTACCGTTGGCCGACATGTTCGGCTACGCTACCGATCTGCGTTCCCGTACGCAGGGGCGGGCCACGTACACGATGCAGTTCCATGCCTACAACGAGGTGCCCGAGGCGATCGCCAAGGAGATCGTCGCTCGGGCACGCGGAGAGTAGGCCGAGGGGCCGTAGCGACAGCAGGACCCCGCCGGGAGTGGCGGGCAGCGGCATCACAGCACGACGGGCGGGCGACCGCCGCGACGGGCCCGAAGGGGCGCCGTCCGAGATCAGGGAGTAGTTCCGAGAGATGGCCAAGCAGAAGTTCGAGCGCTCGAAGCCCCACATCAACGTGGGGACCATGGGGCACATCGACCACGGCAAGACCACGCTCACGGCGGCCATCACCAAGGTTCTGTCGGAGAGCAACCCCAACACCTCGTTCACGCCGTTCGACCAGATCGACAAGGCCCCCGAGGAGAAGCAGCGGGGCATCACGATCTCGATCGCCCACGTCGAGTACGAGACGCCCAACCGGCACTACGCCCACGTCGACATGCCGGGCCACGCCGACTACATCAAGAACATGATCACCGGCGCCGCCCAGGTGGACGGGGCCATCCTGGTGGTCTCGGCGGCGGACGGCCCCATGCCCCAGACCCGGGAGCACGTGCTGCTGGCCCGCCAGGTGGGCGTCCCCTACATCGTGGTGGCCCTGAACAAGGCCGACATGGTGGACGACGAGGAGCTGCTGGACCTGGTGGAGCTGGAGGTCCGCGAGCTGCTCAACGAGTACGAGTTCCCCGGTGACGACACCCCGATCATCCGGGTGAGCGCGCTGAAGGCGCTGGAGGGCGACCCGGAGTGGACGCCCAAGATCCTCGAGCTCATGGAGGCCGTGGACACCTACATCCCCGAGCCCGTCCGGGACGTGGAGAAGCCCTTCCTCATGCCCATCGAGGACGTGATGTCGATCACCGGCCGGGGCACCGTGGTCACCGGCAAGGTGGAGCAGGGCATCGTCAAGGTGGGCGAAGAGGTCGAGATCGTGGGCCTGCGGGACACCCAGAAGACCACCGTCACCGGGGTGGAGATGTTCCGCAAGCTGCTCGACCAGGGCCAGGCCGGGGACAACATCGGCGCCCTGCTGCGGGGCACCAAGAAGGAGGAGGTCGAGCGGGGCCAGGTGCTCTGCAAGCCCGGCTCCATCACCCCGCACACCGACTTCGAGGCCACCGTCTACGTGCTGAACAAGGACGAGGGCGGGCGGCACAAGCCGTTCTTCACGAACTACCGGCCGCAGTTCTACTTCCGGACCACCGACGTGACCGGCACCATCACCCTGCCCGAGGGCACCGAGATGGTGATGCCCGGCGACAACACCGACCTGACGGTGGAGCTGGGCAAGCCGATCGCCATGGTCGAGGGCCTCCGGTTCGCCATCCGCGAGGGCGGCCGCACCGTGGCTTCCGGCCGCGTGACGAAGATCCTCAAGTAGGCAGCGATGGCCGACGGCCCCCGACAGAAGATCCGGATCCGGCTGAAGGCCTACGACCACGAGATCCTCGACCAGTCCACCGAGAAGATCGTCCAGACGGTCCTGCGCACCCAGGCCAAGATCCAGGGGCCGGTGCCGCTGCCCACGGACAAGCACCGCTACACGGTGATCCGGTCGCCGCACAAGTACAAGGACAGCCGCGAGCACTTCGAGATGCGGGTCCACAAGCGGCTGGTGGACATCGTGGAGCACACCCCGAAGACGGTGGACTCGCTGCAGCGGCTGGACCTGCCGGCCGGGGTGGACATCGAGATCAAGATCCAGAACGCCTAGGACGGCGGCCGGGCCGGCCCCCGCCTCCGCCCTGGCGGACGGCGGTGGCATCCGGTAGAGTGCCAGACCGGGCCGAATTCCCGGCCCGACGGCGCGGCGACCCGCGCCGGACCATCCAGATGTGCCCGGACGCCTGGGACCCCGCGAGGGGCTCCGGGGACGCCGGGCCGACACATTCGAGCGCTCCGCTCGGGGTTCCCGGGCGGAGCGTTGGCGTGCACACGGGAGCAATGCGTGGCAACGAAGGCGATCGTCGGCGAGAAGGTCGGCATGACCCAGGTATGGGACGAGCAGCACCGGGCCGTGCCGGTGACGGTGCTGCGCGTCGCGCCCGTCCGCGTGGTGCAGGTCAAGGTGCCCGAGCGCGAGGGCTACGCCGCGCTCCAGGTGACCTGGGGCTTCCGGCGGGCCGGCAGCCTCACCCGGCCGGAGCGGGGCCACTACGAGAAGGCCGGCGTCGATCCCGGGCGCAAGCTGGTGGAGCTCCGCCTGGACGACATCAGCCAGTACGAGGTCGGCCAGGAGCTGACCGCCGACCTGTGGAGCGCCGGCGAGCGCGTGGACGCCATCGCCGTCAGCAAGGGCAAGGGCTTTGCCGGCGGGATGAAGCGGCACAACTTCAAGGGCCAGTCCTCGTCGCACGGCAACCACAAGGCCCACCGGGTGCCCGGCTCCATCGGCGCCTGCGCCACGCCGTCCCGGGTGTTCAAGGGGACCCGCATGGCCGGCCGGATGGGCGGCCACCGGGTGACGGCGCTCAACCTGGAGGTGGTCTCGGCGGACGCCGAGCGGGAGCTGGTGCTGGTCAAGGGGGCCGTCCCGGGGTCCCGTGGCGGCGTGGTGGTGCTGCGGGACTCGGTGAAGGCCCCTGCGTCCCGGAACGGGAGCCGGTGATGGCCACCGTGGCCACCAGGGTCAGGCCCGAGCCGGTGACCCGCACGGTGACCCGCCGCGACGTCGGGGGGGCGGACCTGGGCACGGTCGACCTGGATCCCGGGATCTTCGGCATCGAGCCCCACCCGGCGGTGCTCCACCAGGTGGTGACGGCGCAGCTCGCGGCGGCCCGGAGCGGCACGCAGTCCACCCGCACCCGCGCCGAGGCGCGGGGCGGCGGGGCCAAGCCGTTTCGCCAGAAGGGGACCGGCCGCGCCCGGCAGGGTTCCACCCGGGCCCCGAACTGGGCGGGCGGCGGCGTGGCGCTCGGGCCCAAGCCCCGCAGCTACCGCCAGCACACGCCCAAGAAGATGGTCCGCCTGGCGCTCCGCTCGGCCCTCTCCGACCGGGCCGGCGGCGGGCGGGTGGCCCTGGTGGACCGCTGGGGCTGGGAGGCCCCCAGGACCAAGGACGCGCTGGCCGCGCTGGGGGCCCTGGGCCTCACCGGCCGGATCCTGGTGGTGCTGGGCCCGGACGACGCGGTGGCCGAGCGGTCCTTCGGCAACCTGCAGGAGGTCCAGACGGTGCTCTCGGGCGAGCTCTCCGCCTACGACGTCCTGCGCAACGAGTGGGTGGTCTTCACGGACGAGACGCTGCCCGGCGGGCCCGGGGACCCGGGCACCGCAACGGCCGGGGACGTGGACGGCGCCGGGGACGTGGAGGACGAGTCGTGAGGGACGCCACCACCGTGCTCCGGAGGCCGGTGATCTCCGAGAAGTCGTACAGCCTCATGAACCGGAACGTCTACGTCTTCGTGGTGGACCCGCGGGCCACCAAGGTGGACGTCCGCCACGCGGTGGAGCAGGCCTTCGGCGTGCACGTGGAGAAGGTCAACACCATGAACCGCAAGGGCAAGGCCACCCGCAACCGCCGCCGGAACACCGTGGGCCACCGGGCGGACACGAAGCGCGCCCTGGTGACCCTGCGGGCGGGCGACAAGATCGACCTGTTCGAGAGCTGAGGACACGATGCCGCTCCGATCACGCAAGCCGACCAGCCCGGGACGCCGGTTCCAGACCGTCGCCGACTTCGCCGAGATCACCCGCGACCGTCCCGAGCGCTCGCTGGTGGCGGCCAAGCCGAGCTCCGGCGGCCGCAACAACCTCGGCCGCAAGACGGCTCGCCACCGCGGCGGCGGCCACAAGCGCCAGTACCGCATCGTGGACTTCCGCCGGGACAAGGACGGGGTCCCGGCCACCGTCGCCGCCGTGGAGTACGACCCCAACCGGAACGCCCGCGTGGCGCTGCTCCACTACCACGACGGCGAGAAGCGCTACATCCTGGCCCCGGCGGGGATCCGGGTGGGCGACGTGCTCCAGAGCGGCCAGGGCGCCGAGATCCGCCCCGGCAACGCGCTCCCGCTCCGCTACGTCCCGGTGGGCTCGGTGGTGCACAACGTGGAGCTGCGGCCCGGCGGCGGGGGCAAGCTGGCGCGCGGCGCCGGCATGAGCATCCAGCTCGTGGCCAAGGAGGGCGCCTTCGCCACGCTGCGCCTCCCCTCCACCGAGATGCGCCGGGTGTCGATCGACTGCCGCGGCACCCTCGGGGTGGTGGGCAACGCCGAGGCCGAGCTGGTCAAGGTGGGGAAGGCCGGCCGCAACCGGTGGAAGGGGGTGCGCCCCCAGACCCGTGGCGTGGCCATGAACCCGGTGGACCACCCGCTGGGCGGTGGCGAGGGCAAGTCGTCCGGTGGCCGCCACCCGGTGTCGCCGTGGGGCAAGCCCGAGGGCCGGACCCGCGCCCGCCACAAGGAGTCCGACAAGCTGATCGTCCGCCGCCGCCGCAAGCGCGGGGCGCGGCGGTGACGGAGCGGGGAGCCCGATGCCACGCAGCCTGAAGAAGGGGCCGTTCGTCGACGACCACCTGCTGAAGAAGGTCGACGGCCTGAACGCCAGCGGCGAGAAGCGGGTGGTGAAGACCTGGTCCCGCCGGTCGACGATCATCCCGGACATGGTCGGGCACACCATCGCCGTCCACGACGGCCGCCGGCACGTCCCGGTCTACGTGACCGAGTCGATGGTCGGGCACAAGCTCGGCGAGTTCGCACCGACGCGCACCTTCCGCTACCACGCCGGCCAAGAGCGGGCGGGGAGGCGCTGACGTGACCGCCGTCAAGACGAACGAGCGGCCGGGCACGCGGGCGGTCCTGCGGCACCACCGGATGTCGGCCACCAAGGCGCGCCAGGTCCTCGACCTGATCCGCGGCGAGGACGTGGGCCGGGCGGCCGACCTCCTCCGGACCACGCCCCGCGAGGCGGCGGACGTGGTGGGGCAGGTGCTGGGGTCGGCGGTGGCCAACGCCGTCCACAACGACGGGCAGGACGCCGAGGACCTCTACGTCTCGGCCTGCTACGCGGACGAGGGCGCCACGCTCAAGCGCTGGCGCCCCCGGGCCCGGGGCCGGGCCGCCCGCATCCGGAAGCGCACCTGCCACATCACGGTGATCGTGAGCCGGCTCCCGGACGAGCAGCTCGCCCGGCGCCGCGCCGAGCGCGACGCCGCCGGCGCCCGGCGGTCCCGCCG
>JBOGGH010000200.1:0-5611 GCA_050743905.1 Acidimicrobiales bacterium | reverse complement strand
GAGCTGGTGGGGGGCCGGCTGCGGGTGGCGTCCCGACCGGGCGGCGGGACCACGGTGGGCGCGGCCATCCCGGTGGGGCCGGCGTCGGGGGTGCAGGTGCTCGGCACGGCCGGCCCGCCCGTGGCCGCGGTGCCGCCGCAGTCCCCGGTGCCCGACCCGGGCGCCTACCCGCTGCGGCGGTAGGTCCAGACGGCGAACGGGGCCAGGACGGCCAGCAGCCCCACCGACCACGCCAGGGCCTGCCAGATGTTGGACGTGGACCAGAGGTGGGCCGGATTGTCGCCCAGCATGAGCTGCCGGCTGGCGTCGATCACCTGGCTCACCGGCTGGTTCTTGGCGAAGGCCTGCAGCCACCCGGGCATCGATGTCACGTTCACGAACGCCGACGAGGCGAAGGTGAACGGGAAGAGCACCGGGAACGCGGCGAGCTGCGCCGTCTCGCTGTTGGAGGCCTTCAGGCCGATGACGGCGAACCCCCAGCTCAGCGCGTAGGCGAAGAAGAGGACCAGGAGCAGCCCGGCGAGGAACTCGAAGAAGTTGGTCTGCACCCGGAACCCCACCGCGTAGCCCACGCCGGTGATGAGCACGAGCACCAGCACGTTGCGCACGGCGTCCGCCGAGGTCCGCCCGGCCAGCACCGCCGAGCGGGCCATGGGCAGGGCCCGGAACCGCTCGATCAGGCCGAGGTGGAGGTCGTCCGCCAGGCCCACGCTGGTGCTCACCGCGCCGAACATGACCGTCTGCACGTAGACGCCGGCGATCAGGTAGTTCACGTACGTGGTGCCCGGGATCTGGATGGCGCCGCCGAACACGTAGCGGAACAGGAGCACGAACATGATGGGCTGGACGCTGGAGAAGAAGATGGCGTCCGGGATGCGCGTGTAGCGCAGGAGGTTGCGCCAGGTGACGGTGCGGGCGTCCGCCACGGCCCACCGGAGGCGGCCGCCGGACGAGGCGCCCGCCGGCACCGGGTCCGGCGTGAGGGTGGTGGGATCCAGCGTGGCGGTGGTCATCGAGCTCCCTTCCCGTTCCGGCCGTGGCCCCCGGGGCCTGCCGGCTCCCGCTCCCCGTCGCCGTCCTCCTCCACCTCGGCGCGGTGGCCGGTGAGGGCGAGGAAGACGTCGTCCAGGCTGGGCTCGCGCAGCGCCAGGCCGGCCACGGCCATGCCGTGCTGGTCCAGGGCCCGGAGCACCTCGGCGCCCACCTTCGGCCCGTCCTCCACGGTGAGCTCCACGGTGGCGCCCTCCACCGTGGGCGGCTTGCCGTCGAGGGCGGGGGCGAGCACGCCGGCGGCGGCGCGCGCCGCCTCGTCGTCGGCCAGGGTGATCGAGATCACCGAGGTGCCCAGGTTGGCCTTGAGCTGGGCCGGGGTGCCCTCGGCGATCACCCGGCCGTGGTCGATCACCACCACCCGGTGCGCCAGGCGGTCGGCCTCCTCCAGGTACTGGGTGGTGAGCAGCACCGTGGTCCCGGCCCGCACCAGCTCCTCGATCACCCCCCAGAGGTCCTGGCGGCTCTGGGGGTCGAGGCCGGAGGTGGGCTCGTCGAGGAAGAGCACCGGCGGGCGGCCCACCAGCGCGGCGGCCAGGTCCAGCCGCCGGCGCATGCCGCCGGAGTACGTCTTGAGCGTCCGGTTGCCGGCGTCGGTGAGGCCGAACTGCTCCAGCAGCACGTCGGCCCGCTCGGCGCAGACCCGCTTGGGCAGGTGGGTGAGGCGCCCCACCATGCGGATGTTCTCGCGCCCGGTGAGGTTCTCGTCCACGGTGGCGTACTGGCCGGCGAGCCCGATCAGCCGCCGCACCGTGCCGGCCTCCTGCACCACGTCGTGGCCGAGCACCGAGGCCGTGCCGGTGTCCGGGGACAGGATGGTGGAGAGGATGCGCACGGCGGTGGTCTTGCCCGCGCCGTTCGGCCCGAGGAGCCCGAGCACGGTGCCGCGGTCCACCCCGAGGGACACGCCGTCGAGGGCGCGCACCTCCCGCTTGCCCTTGAACACCTTGACGAGGTCGTAGGCCTCCACCGCGCGGTCGCCGCTCACAGGACACGCAACTTACCGGCCCCCGGGACACCCGCTGCACGGGCCCCCCACCGGGCATTCCGGGGGCGCCGGACGGCCGGTAGTGTGGCGCCCGATGCCCTACGTCTTCGACTTCGACCACTCCCACCCGCGCCCGCCCATGGAGATGAAGGACCTCCTGGGCGGCAAGGGCGCCAACCTGGCCGAGATGACGTCGGTGCTGGGCCTGCCGGTGCCGCCGGGGTTCACCATCTCCACGGACGCCTGCCGCGCCCACATGGAGGGCGGCTGGCCGGACGGCCTCACCGAGGAGGTGGCGCGGGCCCGGGCGCGGCTGGAGAAGGCCATGGGCAAGGTGATCGGGGACCCCGCCGACCCGCTGCTCGTCTCGGTGCGGTCGGGCGCCAAGTTCTCCATGCCGGGGATGATGGACACCGTCCTCAACCTCGGGCTGAACGACCAGTCGGTGGAGGGCCTGGCCAAGCAGACCGGCGACGAGCGGTTCGCCTACGACTCCTACCGCCGGTTCGTGGCCATGTACGCCCGCATCGTGCTGGAGATCCCCGGCGAGGAGCTCGACTCGCTCTTCGAGGCGGCCAAGGAGCTGGCCGGCACCACCTCGGACGCCCGGGTGCCCACCGAGCTCCTGCGCTACCTGGTGGGCTCCTACCAGCAGATCGTGGAGCGCCGGACGGGCAAGCCCTTCCCCCAGGACCCGGCGGCGCAGCTCCGGGGGGCCATCGAGGCCGTCTTCCGGAGCTGGAACGGCCCCCGGGCCATCGCCTACCGCGAGCGCGAGCGGATCCCCCACACCCTCGGCACGGCGGTCAACGTGCAGGCGATGGTGTTCGGCAACCGCGACGACCGCTCGGGCACCGGCGTGGGCTTCACCCGCGACCCGGCCACCGGGGACAAGGGCTCCTACGGCGACTTCCTGGTGAACGCCCAGGGCGAGGACGTGGTGGCCGGCATCCGCAACACCGAGCCGCTGGCCGCGCTCAAGACCACCTTCCCCAAGGTCTACCGGGAGCTCATGGCCGTCTTCGAGCGGCTCGAGCGCCACTACCGCGACATGTGCGACACCGAGTTCACCATCGAGCAGGGCAAGCTCTGGATGCTCCAGACCCGCGTGGGCAAGCGCACCGGCCGGGCCGCCCTGAAGATGGCCGTGGACATGACCCGGGAGCCCCGGATCCGGCTCTCCCGGGCCGAGGCGGTGGGCCGGGTCACCGAGGACCACCTGGCGGCGGTGCTCCACCCGCAGTTCGCCGCGGGCGGGCACAAGGTGCTGGCCAAGGGGTTGGCGGCGTCGCCGGGGGCGGCGGTGGGCCGGGCCTACTTCACCGCCGACGACGCGGCGGCCGCCGCCGGCCGCGGCGAGCCGGTGGTGCTGGTGCGCAGCGAGACCTCGCCCGAGGACGTCCACGGCATGCTCGCCTCCCAGGGCATCCTCACCGCCCGTGGCGGGCTGGTGAGCCACGCCGCCGTGGTGGCCCGGGGCTGGGGCAAGCCGGCCGTGGTGGGCGCCGAGGCGGTCCGGGTGGGCGACCGCCGCATGACGGTGGGCGACGTCACGGTGGCGGAGGGGGAGTGGCTCTCGGTGGACGGCACGGGCGGCACGGTGGTGCTGGGCCGGGTGCCGCTCACCCCGGCGGACCCGCCGCCCGAGTTCGACACGCTCCTCTCGTGGGCCGACGAGATCCGCGCCGGCCACCTCGGCGTGCGGGCCAACGCCGACAACGGCGAGGACGCCGCCAACGCCCGCCGGCTGGGCGCCCAGGGGATAGGCCTCTGCCGCACCGAGCACATGTTCCTGGGGGAGGACCGCCTCCCGGTGGTGCGCCGGATGATCCTGGCCCAGAGCGCCGAGGAGGAGCGGGACGCGCTCGAGCAGCTCCGCCGGGTCCAGCGCGAGGACTTCGAGCAGATCCTGGAGGCCATGGACGGCCTGCCGGTGACCGTGCGGCTGCTGGACCCGCCGCTCCACGAGTTCCTTCCCTCCACCCACGAGCTGGCGGTGAAG
This sequence comes from Acidimicrobiales bacterium, assembly GCA_050743905.1. Lineage (GTDB taxonomy): Bacteria > Actinomycetota > Acidimicrobiia > Acidimicrobiales > RAAP-2 > JBOGGH01. The sequence continues at coordinate 1,571 of JBOGGH010000200.1, read as the reverse complement.
GAGGCCACCGAGGGCCTGACGGACGAGGAGCGCCGCCTCTACGAGGCGGCGCGGGCATGGCAGGAGGCCAACCCGATGCTGGGCACCCGGGGCGTGCGCCTGGGCGTGGTGAAGCCCGGCCTCTACGCCATGCAGGTGCGGGCCCTCATGGAGGCGGCCCGCGACCGCGCCGCCGCCGGCGGGCACCCGGTGGTGGAGATCATGATCCCGTTGACGGTGAGCCGCGAGGAGCTGGCGCTGGCCCGCCGCTGGGTGGAGGAGGCGGTGGCCGAGGTGGCGGCCGAGGACTCCCGCGCCAAGGGTGGGGCCAAGGGCGGCAAGGGCTCGGCCAAGGGGGCCAAGGGCACCGGGCAGACGGACGTCACCATCGGGACCATGGTGGAGACGCCGCGGGCGGCCCTGCGGGCGGGCGAGATCGCCGAGGTGGCCGACTTCTTCTCCTTCGGCACCAACGACCTCACCCAGATGACGTTCGGCTTCAGCCGGGACGACGTGGAGGGCCGGATGATGGCCGCCTACCTCGAGCTGGGGCTGCTGCCCCGGAACCCGTTCGAGACGGTGGACGCCGACGGCGTGGGCGAGCTGGTGCGGGAGGGCACGGCGCGGGGCCGCGCCACCCGGCCGGACCTGAAGGTGGGCGTCTGCGGCGAGCACGGCGGGGACCCGGAGTCGATCGCCGTGTTCTACGCCGCCGGGCTGGACTACGTGAGCTGCTCGCCGTTCCGGGTGCCGGTGGCGCGCCTGGCCGCCGCCCAGGCGGTGGTGGCCGCCGGCTCCCCGGCCAAGTCCCGCGGCAAGGGCAAGGCGCCCGCCAAGCGCACCCGCTGACCGCCGGCGGGGCCGGTGGCCCCGGGGGGCGGTACCCTCCGGACATGGCCATCCCGGACGAGGACGTGGCCCGGGTCAGGGCGGCCACGGACATGGTGGCGCTCATCGGGGAGCACTCGGCGCTGAAACGGTCGGGACGGCGGTGGGTGGGGCTGTGCCCGTTCCATGCCGAGCGGACGCCCTCGTTCAACGTCAACGCCGAGGAGGGGTTCTACTACTGCTTCGGTTGCCAGGCCTCCGGGGACGCCATCACCTTCGTGCGGGCCACCGAGCATCTCGACTTCGTGGAGTCGGTGCGCTCCCTGGCCGACCGGGCGGGCGTCACGATCCACGAGGACGCCCGCGAGGGCGCCGAGCGCAAGCGGCGGACGGTGCTCCTCGACGCCGTCGAGCGGGCGGTGGCGTGGTACCACGACCGGCTGCTGTCGGCCCCGGATGCCGGACCGGCCCGCAACTACCTGCGCTCCCGGGGCTACGACGGCGACGTGGTGCGGCAGTTCCGCCTGGGGTGGGCGCCGGACGACTGGGACGCGCTGAGCCGGGCACTGCGGCTGCCCGAACGGGTGATGACGGACGCCGCGCTCGGCTTCGTGAACCGTCGGGGCAGGCTGCAGGACGCCTTCCGGGGCAGGGTGATGTTCCCCATCTGCGACCCCTCGGGGCACCCGGTGGCCCTGGGCGGGCGGATCCTGCCGCCGGGCGGCGCGGTGGCGGGCGGCGCCGGCGGGGGCGCGGGCGGGGAC
>JBOGGH010000199.1:0-5625 GCA_050743905.1 Acidimicrobiales bacterium | reverse complement strand
CCTCCCCGCTCTTCGAGCGCCGAAGCGCCGCCAGCAGTGCCTCGTCCTGTGACAGCTGCCAGTCCTGGAAGCCCAACCGCGCCGGCAGCGTCTCGGTCATCGCCACGATCGGCACCCCGGCTCTTCGTGCCGATGCCGCCACCCCTGAGGTGACGGCGCTCACCGTCTGGCTGTTCACGATGAGTGCCGCCACCCGGTGCCCGGCCATGAGCGAGTCGAGCCGCTCGGTGTCCGCCGGGCTCGGTTCGACGCCGTTCTCGACGGCGAGGGCGAAGCTGACCGGGGTGGCCGAGACGAGCCCGGCCTCCTCGAGCAGGTAGCCGGGGAGCGGCTCTGTGACGGCGACCCTCGTTCCGCCGTAGCCGGCCCGGATCCGGGACATGACGGCCAATAGCGGGCGGAGGGAGCGCTCGAAGGCGCGAAGGCGCTCCGAGAAGTACCGCCGAGCGCTCGGATCGACCCGGCCGAGGGCACCTTCGATGGCGCGAGCCACCTCGGGCAGGCGCGCCGTGGCGTACCAGATGTGCGGGTTCACCCGAGGGCCGCCGAGCCCGAGCACCCTCGCCGCCTCGACGATACGACGCGGCCCGGCCCCCCCGGCTGCTGTGAGCGCCGCCATCCAGGGGTCGTAGTTGGCCCCGTTCAGGATCACTACCTGCGCGAGCGCCACCGCCGCGGCGTCGGCGGCCGTCGCCTCGAAGAGGTGGGGGTCGGCGTTCGGGCTGTTCACAAGCGATACGACGGCCACGTGGGCGCCTCCGAGCTGGGAGGCGATATTGCCCCACATGTCCTCGGCCGCCACGACCCGCACGACCCCTCTGGCCGGGGCAGGCGAGGCGCCCGCCCCGATCGCCGAGCAGGACGTCGAACCGAGCGCCGTCGCCGCCACCGCCGCCACGGCCACGGCTCGCCATGCGGGGAGCCGCCGGCCCGCCCAACCTCTACGCATCTCCAAACGATAACCGTTTCGGGTTCTAGCTGCCGCCGATCCGCCGAGGTTGACATTGCGCGGGTGACGGCCCCGAAAGCTCAAGCTCAGGGCGTCTCGGAGGGACCGTCGCCACAACCTCGCCTCTGCTGTGCTCGCCCGGAGCCTTAGGCGCCTCTCTGGCGACTACCTAAGAGCCTGGGGCTATCCCGTTGTCGCAGTCGAGACCTTCGTGGACCCAACACGTCATGTTGGCACCTGCTATGTGATCGCAGGCTTTCACGCCGTCGGGGAGACGAGGGGCTTCGGCCGCTCGGGGAGCCGTTCCGGCGGGCGCTACCTGCACCACGGGAACCCGAAGCTGTACTTCGCAAGGCCACTGCGCCCGGGCGCCTACGCGATCTTGGCGTCGGACTTTGATCACCCTTTGCTGCAAAGGAGCAGGCAGATGATCGACCTCAACGCATTGAGCTTCGACGGCGAAGGAGGTCTGCTCTTCGCGCTCGAAGAGATGACCGACCACCGAAAGGCCCGAGGCGTGCGCCATAGCCTCGCCTCGATCCTCGCGATCGCGACCGCGGCGGGCCTCGCCGGGTCGAAGTCGATGGTGGCGATCGGCGAGTACGCGGCCGATCTCCCCCAGGAGGTGCTCTGTCGCCTCGGCGCGAAGTACCACCCGCTCCTCGGGCGCTACATCGCGCCCCACGGCGAGACCTTCCGACGAGTGCTGAAGGACGTCGTCGACGCGGCCGAGCTCGACCAGGTGGTCGGCGCATGGCTCTTCGCCCAGGTCCAGGCGGGAAACCTGAGCGCAGAGGAGCTCGTGGTCGCCTTGGACGGCAAGTCGCTTCGCGGCGCGCTTCGAGACGATGGCCGGGCCGTGCACCTGTTCTCCGCGATGGTCCACGGCACTGGCGTCGTCGTCGCCCAGGAAGAGGTCGACCAAAAATCGAACGAGATCACCGCGCTTCGCCCGCTACTCGAGGGCATCGACATCACCGGTGCGCTTCTGACCGCCGACGCGCTGCACTGCCAGGACGACCATGCACGCTTCATCGTCGAGGAGAAGAACGCCGACTACCTTCTTCAGGTGAAGGAGAACAGGCCGAAGCTGGCAGAGGCGATCAAGGCGATACCCGAGGGGGACTTCTCCCAAGAGCACGAGACCTGCGACCGGGGCCATGGTCGCACCGAGCACCGGTACTACAAGGTGGCCGACGCCCCCGAAGAGCTCCCCTTCCCCCACGCGGCCCAGGTCGTGATCGCCTACCGCGAGCGAGGCGACCTCGCGGACGTGATGACCTCGGCTGAGACCTCGTACTACGTCACCAGCGTCACCAAAGCCAAGGCAGGCCCAGAACGCCTCGGGGCACACGTACGCGGGCACTGGGGGATCGAATCGCTGCACTGGATCCGCGACTGGTGCTTCGACGAGGACCGCCACCAGCTGCGCAGCGCCAACCTGCCCCGCGTGATGGCGACGCTGCGGAACCTGGCGATCGCCCTGTTTCGGCTGGCCGGTGCCGTGAAGATCACAGCCACGACTCGCTGGGTCGCTCGGGACGCCAATCGCGCGGCCCGACTCCTCGGCGCATAGCCGCTCCTGCTTGTTCGCCCTCCCGGGGCTGGAATCTCTCTGGTCCGCCGCCCTCGAAGCCAGCTCCTGCCCGTCCCCTACCCCTGCTGACCACCCTCGCACCGCGAATAGGCTCGCTGCGCCTGATCGAGGGGTACAGGACTGCTTCAGCGACTCCCATCGGTACTTACAAGCGTGTGACTTTGTGCATCACCCTGAGGGGTACAGGACTGCTTCAGCGACTCCCATCGGTACTTACAAGCGTGTGACTTTGTGCATCACCCTGGGGGTACTTCGCCCACGAAGACGGATCCTCCACACCGCTGATCTGCGAGTTCATCACTGACCACAGGGTGTTGGCCGCCACGCTAAATGAGCAGCCGGCGACGCTCACGGTAACCATAAAGGAGGCCCTACGACCAAACGACCGAAGGGGCAGACAGGCCCCCCAAAAGGGGGGCCAGCTCCATTGTCGGCCGCGAAGTGCCTGGCCAGCGCCGGCGTCAAGGCCGAGCCCTTCGGGCGGCCTGCGGCCGGCTTTGACACCGGCTGGTCGCGAGCCATGGTTGCCGTGAGCGTCGTCTTGGTGCTCAAACGAGGTGGCGTCTAACAACAGGGTCTGGTTTGGGGCTCGACGCCCAATGAGACCGAGCTCGTCGAACGGGCCATCCGAAAAGCTGCGGTGCACCGCCGCCGGCAGGGCCGGCCACTAGCCGAAGCTCGGCATCCCTTACGGCCCACAGAGGTTGGAAGACAGCATGTCATAGCTGCTCGGGTCGATGAGAACCACGACAGTCGTGATCTCAGCTGCCGTACGTCCGGTATCCGACGCCGTTGCCACAGGAGGAGTCACTTCAATCGGCACATGGGCATATACGATGATCCACTCCGGCGTGTCGGAGTACACTGGCTGCACTACTCCGTCGACGATAGGTCCATAGTCCGGATCGGACACGCGTCGGTACTCCACTGTAGGCACCACGGCAGTCCCAGCTGCCGCGTCAGATGCTTGTATACGTGGATACATATCGCCGGGCGAACCGGCTTCGAAGCCCTCAAACGCTTTCGTTGCGCCTTCAGAGGCCCCACCTCCGACAGGGGCAGGACTCACACTGATATTGCACCACACGTAGGATGTTTGCGTCGTTACCTCTCCCAACCTGAATCCATGCTTCGAGCTGCTAGCCTGCATCCTCGGCTCTCCGGTACTCTGCCCTGCTCGCGTCGCTCGCCCAGACCCCGTCACACCGAGCAGGAGCGCAGACAAACCCATCGCAGCACATAAAGCGATGATCGACAGTACGGCCGTAGAGCGATCTACTTCAACCCGGAAAGGGCCGACCGGAGCCGCCAGGCCCTGGACGTCCTCAACCTGGAACGCCGTGAGCTCGCGGTCATCAGCTTCGTAACGGCGCGACCGAGTGTTCAGAAAGTGGCGGGGGCTACGCGCCATCGAGCGACCATCGGGTTCCAGACCCGACGAACCCGCTGGTCATAGCGTCGCGCGTGTGCAGTGCATCGGCGGCTGCCCTGCTCAATCGCGGTCGGCTCGGTGATCAAGCCCCGAGAAACCGCCGGCCTCATCCCGAACCGGCCTTCGCTGGAAGGACGGACCCGGCGGCGGCGAGCGACGGACGAGTGTTACGAGGAGCGCTCGATTGGCAGGCCCCGGATGCGAATGCGCTGGCGCCCGAGGACAACTACCGCGCCCCGCTCCAGGTCCTCGCTCACCTGCGGCAGGTTGGTGGTCAACAGCGCGGCCTGCTGACTTGGGTTGAGGTCGTCGCCCGAGCGCAGCAGAACGACAGACGGGCCCGCAGCCCCGCTGCCCGCGAGGAGGGCACCGAAGTCGGCGTCCGTAGAGACGACGACACGCTCGTCGGCGTTGGCACGAGCAAGGATCTCCTCGTCCGAAGAGCACACCATGTCGATATCCGCCACATGCACGGAGTCGTGGCCCGCGTCGCGCAAGGCCGCTGCGATCGCCGGGGAGAGACAGGCGTCGACCAGCAGCTTCACACCGACTCGACGACCGGCAACTCCCGCTCCTGCATCGCCGCCGCCGCGAAGGCGAGCGCCTGGTAGACATCGTCGGCGTCTAGGTAGGGGTAGTCGGCGAGGACCTCTTGGACGCTGCGTCTGGCCGCGAGCTGGCCGAGCACAGCCGCCACCGTCACCCGGGTCTCACGGATGACGGGCAATCACCGCATCTTCTGGGGATCGACCCTGATGCGATCGAAAGCCACTTTGCGCTCCTGACTGCTTGCGGTCCGCCCACAGCGTACCGCTGACGGTTGCCACCGCCACCTCGCGGACCCGCGTCGCGTGCCTGAGTCACCGAGGCGAATAGGGCGGCTCCACCCGAGACGATGGCGTATCGAACCGCTTGCTGGGATCGCCTTGGTAGTGCTGCCTGGATCGGCCGCTCATGGCTGTGTCGTGGAACGCAGCGATCATTCAGCCTTCGTCGGAGCGGGTCAAGACGAAGGTCTGGAACTTGTCGTAGCTGACCTCGCCCTCGGCGTCTGTGCCTCCGATGGTGAGCACGATGGCGGTGTGCTCGTCGAGCAGGCGGGTGTCGATAGCCCTGGCGAGCGCCTTGGTTGGCGATCTGGTGAAGAGGTCGTGGTGAACCTGTTGGATCTCGGATCGACCCGTGAGGACATCGCCACGCCAGGTGACGTGGGTCGCATCTTCGGCAAATAGCCGGGCGTACGCGGCGGCGTCAGCGGCATTCCAGGCGTCGCGCAGGCGGTCGAGGACGCCCTGGGGTCCTGCGTCCTGAGAAGTGGTCATATCCTGCTCCTTGTCCGAATCGGCCTCTCATCACCAGCCATGGTCACCTCGCTAGAGGTCGTATATAACAACACATGTACTTGTAACTCTACACTTTCTCGGAGGTACCTGTGACGAAGGAGGTTGAGGACGTCGTGGCGATCGAGCGAGCCATCGTCCGATTGCGCCGGAGCCAGACACGTCGCACGCTGGCCCGACTGTCGCGCCAACGTGGCCTTGGTGCCGGCCCGCCCGAGGCGGTCTTCCTACTTCTCGACACCATCGACGCTGGTGCTTGCACCGTGAGCGAAGTCGCCATTGCTCTGGGCGTCGATCAGCCACGAGC
>JBOGGH010000198.1:0-5629 GCA_050743905.1 Acidimicrobiales bacterium | reverse complement strand
CGGGCGAGCTCGCCACCTACGACAATGTCTGCCGGGCCGCCTGGCTCGCAATGCTCGGCGGCGCGGACTTCGTGAAGACCTCCACGGGCAAAGTCGCCCCGGCCGCCACCCTGCCGGTGGCCGTCGTCATGCTGGCAGCGGTGCGGGACTTCGCCGCCGCCTGCGGACGAAAGGTAGGGGTGAAGGTCGCCGGCGGGATCCGCACCGCCAAGGACGCCATCAGGTACCTGGTCGCGGTCAATGAGACCGCCGGAGTCGAATGGCTGAGCCCTGCGCTGTTCCGGATCGGGGCGTCCTCCCTGTTAAACGACCTGTTGATGCAGCGCCAAAAGCAGCTCACCGGCGCATATGCAGGCAGCCACTACTTCACGGTGGACTAGGTGGACCACGTCAGCCCTGCCGACCAGATGAGCTCCCCGGCGACGTTCCGGTACGCGCCGGCCCCGGAGTCACGCGAGATCGTGTCGCTTCGGCCGTCGAACGGCCTCTTCATCGGTGGCGGGTTCGTCGAGCCACTCTCTGGTAAGAGGTTCACCACCTTGAACCCGGCGACCGAAGAGATTCTCGGAGAGGTGGCCGACGCGGGGGACGAGGACGTCGAGAAGGCCGTTGGAGCGGCGCGAGGAGCTTTCGAGGGAGCCTGGCGAAAGACGAGCGGGCGCGAGCGTGCCAAGTACCTCTACAGGATCGCCCGTATCCTCCAGGAGCGGGCGCGGGAGTTCGCCGTCCTCGAGTCCCTCGACAACGGCAAGCCGATCCGGGAGTCCCGTGACGTCGACATCCCGCTGGCGGCAGCACATTTCTTCTATTACGCCGGGTGGGCCGACAAGCTCGAGTACGCCGGTCTCGGCCCCTCGCCACGCCCGCTCGGGGTGTGCGCACAGGTGATCCCCTGGAACTTCCCGCTGCTGATGGCGGCTTGGAAGCTCGCGCCGGCCCTGGCCGCGGGCAACACCTGCGTGCTCAAGCCCGCCGAGACGACACCCCTCAGCGCGCTCCTCCTCGCCGGGGCGTGCCAGCAGGCCGAGCTACCCCCGGGGGTCGTCAACATCCTCACCGGAGGCGCCGACACCGGCGCGGCGCTCGTAGCGCACCCGGACGTCGACAAGGTCGCCTTTACGGGATCGACCGAGGTCGGAAAGCAGATCCGGCGCAGCCTCGCAGGTTCGGGCCGGCGAGCCAGCCGGCATCTCACCCTCGAGCTGGGCGGCAAGGCGGCCAACATCGTGTTCGCGGACGCTCCCCTGGACCAGACCGTCGAGGGCATCGTGAACGGGATCTTCTTCAACCAGGGCCAGGTCTGCTGCGCCGGCTCCCGCCTCCTGGTGGAAGAGTCCGCCGTCGAGGTCGTGGTCGAGCGCCTGCGCAGGCGGCTCACGACACTCCGGCTCGGTGATCCGCTGGACAAGAACACCGACATAGGCGCCATCAACTCGGCCGTCCAGCTCGACAAGATCCGCCGACTGTCGGCGGTCGGCGAGGACGAAGGCGCCGAGAGGTGGTCGCCGCCGTGCGTGCTCCCGGCGCGGGGCTACTGGTTCCCGCCCACCATCTTCACCGGGGTCAGCCAGTCGCACCGCATCGCCCGCGAGGAGATCTTCGGCCCGGTTCTGTCGGTGCTCACCTTCCGCACGCCCGAAGAGGCGGTCGTCAAGGCCAACAACTCGGCCTACGGACTGTCCGCCGGAGTCTGGACGGAGAAAGGAAGCCGCATCCTCTGGGTGGCGAAGAAGATGGAGGCCGGGGTGGTCTGGGCCAACACCTTCAATCGCTTCGATCCGTCGAGCCCGTTCGGCGGCTACCGGGAGTCCGGCTTCGGGCGCGAGGGCGGTCGGCACGGCCTGGAGGCCTACCTCGATGCCTGACGAGGAAGAGACTCGGCCGGCGAAGAGAGCGAACGGGCCGGGAGGGGATAGACGGCTTGGGCGGCCTGAACCGACGCCGGCGAGGGGTGGTCAAGAGCAGCTTCGGTCGGCATCTGGTGCCTCGGGTTCGGAGCGCGAGTCGGCGGGCTCGAGGGTCGGGCGTGGGCGTGAGGCGGAGCATCGGCGCGAGTGGGTGGGCTCGAGAACAGGGCGCTGGCGTGTGGCAGGGACCTCGGAGGCCAACCGCCTGGCAGTCCGAAAGACCTACAAGCTCTATTTGAACGGTACGTTCCCGCGCTCGGAGTCGGGCCGGTCCTACGAGATCACCGGTGCCGATGGGACCTTCCTCGCCAATGCCTCCAGCGCATCTCGAAAGGACGCACGCGATGCGGTGGTGGCCGCCAGAACTGCCTTTCCGGGCTGGTCGGGTGCCACGGCATATAACCGCGGGCAGGTCCTGTATCGGGTCGCAGAGGTTCTCGAGGGGCGCTCGGCTCAATTCGCCACTGACGTCGCCGCTGCAGAAGGGCTCGGGCGTCGCCAGGCGCTGCGCACGGTTCTCACGACCATCGACCGCCTTGTCTGGTACGCGGGCTGGGCAGACAAGTTCGCCCAGGTGATTGGGGCCGCCAATCCAGTCGCCGGTCAGTACTTCAACTTCAGCGTTCCCGAGCCGACGGGGGTGGTGACGGTGCTGGCTCCGGCTTCGTCGAGCCTGCTCGGACTGGTGAGTGTGCTCGCGCCGGTTGTGGTCACGGGCAATACCGCTGTCGTCGTCGCGAGCGAGTCGAGGCCCTTGCCAGCGATCGCCCTGGCAGAGGTACTCGCCACGTCAGACGTGCCGCCGGGCGTGGTGAATGTGCTCACCGGTCGCCTCAGCGAGCTTGCTCCCGTGCTAGCTGCCCACATGGATGTGAACGCCATCGACCTCACGGGCAGCCATGTGAGCGACCGGGCCAATCTCGAGACCCTTGCGGCCGAGAACCTCAAGCGGGTCTTCTCGCCCGATGCGGGCGCGGCCGATGGTGCCGGGTCGACTCGTGCGGACGCGACTCGTGCGGACGCGACTCGTGCGGGGGCTACTCGTGCCGGCACACCAGGCCATGGTGACTGGCGAGGGTCTCCGGGTTTGGAGCGCATGAAAGCCTTCATCGAGGTCAAGACCGTCTGGCATCCGGTGGGCACCTGAACGGCGCACGACTCCGACACCGGACGACGAAAGCGGACCGAGCGGCTGGTTCCGGGGCTGGAAGAAGCCGGCCAGGCCCCTCACCAGGCCAGATGACTTTGCGGGGTTCTGGCTCCGACAACGTCAACCGGCCCGACAACCGGTACGCGCCCCACTTCGGCCGGTGATTCGAGAACCCGGCCGCGTGGGAGCACCAGCGCAGTCCGTGCGTCCCCAGGAGGCGTGCCCCGCCGTCGAGGCGGAGAGCCGGCCGGAGGCTGCTGCCGGATCGGGAGATCCGACACGGTCGTCGAGCGCAGAGCTCGCCGGAGGGCTACCGTCTCTGAGTTGCAACATTTTGTTGTGCACCGAGCGACACAAACCTGAGAAGGGGAGCATGAGCACCATGAGACGAACAAAGTCGTTGCGCACAGTGGTGGCGAGCACGGGGCTGGCCGTGGCGGCCGCCCTGGCCTTGGCCGCCAGTGCATCGTCGGCCAGCCCGCTGGCGTCGAGCAGCCGCACCAGAGGCGCCTCCGTCTCGGGCCACTCGACTAGGAAGTTCCTCGCCTGCGAGGTGACCGACACCGGCGGTATAAACGACCGCTCCTTCAACGCCTCGGCCTACGCGGGCCTGAAGGCGGCGGCGGCCGTCGACAAGAACATCAGGTACACCTACCTCGGCTCTACCTCCACGAGCGACTACACGCCGAACCTCAACACCTTCATCGGCGAGCACTGCGGGATCATCATCACGGTCGGCTTCGACATGGGCACCGCCACCGCGGCCGAGGCAAAAGCGCACCCGAGACAGAAGTTCGCCATCGTCGACTTCAGCTTCTCGCCCACCATCCACAACGTGCGTGCCCTGCTTTACAAGACGAACCAGGACGCCTTCCTCGGTGGGTACCTCGCCGCCGCCATGAGCAAGTCGGGCGCAGTCGGCACCTTCGGCGGACAGGACATCCCGACCGTGACCATCTACATGGACGGCTGGGTCGCCGGAGTCCGCTACTACGACCTGAAGAACCATAAGCACGTCAGGGCTCTCGGATGGACTCCGAAGCTGCCTCGGTCCGCCACCAACCCATACAACGGCACAGGTCTGTTCACGAATGACTTCACCAACCAGGGGCTCGGGAAGCAGGACGCCCAGACGCTCATGTCCCAGGGCGCCGATGTCATCTTCCCGGTCGCGGGAGCCGTCGGCCTGGGTGCCGCCGCCGCCGTCAAGCAAGCCGGCCACGGCAATCTCATGGAGTGGGTGGACACGGACGGGTGCATCTCGGCGCCTCAGTACTGCTCGCTCTTCATCACGAGCGTGACCAAGGGCATCGTCACCTCTGTGAAGGGAGCGGTGCTCTCGGCCGCAAGAGGCACCTTCCACGGTGGCAACTACACCGGCACGCTCAAGAACGGCGGCGTGGCGCTCTCCCCGTACCACCACTTCGCTCGGAGGATCCCGGCGAAGGTGAAGGCGGCGCTCAGAGCCATCAAGGCCGGGATCATCTCCGGGAAGATCTCGGTCAACGCCACCAAGTACCCGAAGGGCTAGCTTTCCGCCCCAAGGACCGCCCTGGGCGGGTGAAGCTCGCTTGATTGTTGCCCCGGCCGTGGGGATCCGAGCCTTGCTCGACTCCCCCACGGCCGGGGCGATTGGGACGCGATGAGGCTCGACCTCGTAGACATCACCAAGCGTTTCGGCTCGCTCGTCGCCAACGACGAAGTAGCCCTGTCTGTCGAAGAGGGCGAGATCCACGGCCTCCTCGGTGAGAACGGAGCCGGCAAGAGCACGCTCATGAACGTGCTCTTCGGGCTCTTGCGCCCTGACAGCGGTGAGATCCGGGTCGACGGCGAGCAGGTGCGCTTCGCGAGCCCGGGCGATGCCGTCCGCCGGGGCATCGGAATGGTGCACCAGCACTTCATGCTCGTCCCGGTCTTCACCGTGGCCGAGAACGTCGTGCTCGGCTTCGAGCCGACCCGCCTGCATGGGGTATTCGACCGCAGGCGGGCGGCCGCAAGAATCCGGGCGCTGTCCAGTGAGTACGGGCTCGAGGTCGACCCGAACGCCGTCGTCGAGGATCTCGCTGTCGGAGTGCAGCAACGCGTCGAGATATTGAAGGCCCTCCAACGTGACGCCAGGCTCCTCATTCTCGACGAGCCGACCTCAGTTCTCACCCCCCAGGAGACCGAGGCGCTCTTTCGGATCATGCGCTCGCTCGTCGCCGACGGTCGCTCCATCCTGTTCATAACCCACAAACTGAAGGAGGTCCTCGCCGTTGCCGACCGCATAACGGTAATGAGGCTCGGACGAGTCGTGGGGAGCACCACTCCGGCACAAGCCAGCGAGGAAGACCTCGCCTCGATGATGGTCGGACGGTCCGTCGAACTGGTGGTAAGGAAGACGGAGGCCAGCCCCGGCAAGGTTGTTCTCTCTCTCAAAGACCTCACAGTCGTCGACGACCGGGGCCTTACCGTGGTCGATCATGTCAGCCTGGATGTCCGCTCCGGAGAGATCGTCGCTCTGGCCGGTGTGCAGGGCAACGGGCAGACCGAGCTCGCAGAGGCTGTGACCGGGCTCCGCCCGGTCACAGAG
>JBOGGH010000197.1:0-5634 GCA_050743905.1 Acidimicrobiales bacterium | reverse complement strand
GCGCGGGCCACCTCCTCCCACATGGCGAGCGGCTCGGGCGCCCCGTCCGGCCCGGTGTCGCCGGGGTGCCAGGTGCGCCGCCCGACGCCGATCAGGCAGGGCGCGCGTGGGTCGCGTACGGGGCTCACCGCCGGGGGCCCGGGGTCAGGACTTCCGGGACTCGCCCGGCAGCTTGATGGCCCGGTCGGCGATGATGTTCTTCTGCACCTCGGAGGAGCCGCCGCCGATGGTGCTGTACCGCTGGAACGAGTAGAGGCGGGTCCACTTGCCGCGGTCCACGGCGTCCGGCCCGCCCCTGGCCAGCACGCCCGCCGGCCCCAGCAGGTCCACCGCCAGCTCGGCCGTGCTCTGGGCCAGGCTGGACCACTGCAGCTTGGCGAACTGCACCTCCGGCCAGGGGCGCTCGCCCTTGATGATCCGGCTCAGCGCCCGCATCGAGAGCAGCTTGGCCAGCTCGATCTCGGTCCACGCCTCGGCCAGGCGGTCCTGGATCCCCGGGTCGGCCAGGGCCCCGGGGTTCACCGAGCGGGCGGCCTCCACCATGGCTCGCAGGTCGGCACCGAGCACGGAGAGCTGGCCGGCGATGCCGACCCGCTCGAACCCGAGCGTCCCCATGGCCACCATCCAGCCCTCGCCCTCGCCCCCGAGCCGGCAGTCGACGGGGATCCGGGCGTCGGTGAAGTAGACCTCGTTGAACATCTCCTCGCCGGCCATGTCGCGGATCGGCCGGCACTCGATCCCCGGGGTCTCCAGGTCGACGATGAAGGCGGTGATGCCCTCGTGCTTGGCGCCCCGCTCGATGGCCGTGGGGTCCGTCCGGAGCAGGAACAGCCCCCACTTGGCCAGGTGGGCGGTGGAGATCCAGATCTTCTGCCCGTTCACCACGTAGTGGTCGCCGTCGAGGAGGGCGGTGGTGCGCAGGTTGGCCAGGTCGTTCCCGGCGTCGGGCTCCGAGAACCCCTGGCACCAGTGCTCGTGGGCCTCGAGGATGCTCGGCAGCCAGCGCGCCTTCTGCTCGTCCGTGCCCCAGGTGATGATCATCGGGCCGATCTGCCAGATGCCGTTCGTGTTGAACATGCCCGGGGTGCGGTACTCGGCCATCACCTCCGAGGTGATCACCCGCTGCATGGGGGTGGCGGCGCGCCCGCCGTGCTCCTCGGGCCAGTGGACGGCGGCCCACCGCCCGGTGTTCAGCTCGCGCTGCCACGCGGCGCGCCGGCGCTGCGACGCCGCCCCCGAGAGCCGGGCCCCGCCGTCCGGCCCGTCGGCGTCCAGCGTCTCCTTCTCCAGGAACGGCGGCAGGTGCTCGTCCAGCCAGGCCCGCAGCTCGTCCCGGAACGCCTCGTCCTCGGGTGCCAGCGCGAAGTCCACGGCGGCCACGGTAGCCGAATTGTCGTGTACCCTGACGCGCCTGTCAGGGTTGTGGCGGGCCCGGCCGCCCGCCGGCGCGGGGGCCGGCCGGTGCCCGCGCCGAGGCCACCGAGCAGGAGGGGAGGCCGTGGACTTCACGTTCGATGCCGAGCAGCTCGCGCTCCAGGACGTCGCCCGCCAGGCGCTTGAGCGCGCGGTCGATGGCGCCACGCTCCGCTCGCTGGCGGACGGCCCCACCGGCGTGAGCGACGAGCTCTGGGGGACGCTGGTGGAGCTGGGCTGGACCGGCCTGCTGGTGCCCGAGGACCGGGGCGGTTCCGGCGCCGGCCTGCTCGAGACCTGCATCGTGCTGGAGCAGATGGGCCGGATCCCGGTGCCCGGGCCGTTCTTCTCCTCGGCCGTGCTGGCCACCCTGGCGGCGCGGGCGCTGGGCGCCGGCGAGCTGCTGGCCGGCCTGGCCGGCGGCGAGCGGCGGGGCACGGTGGCGCTGGGCGAGATCGGCTACGGGGACCCGCTGGGCACGGTGCGGTCGCGGGCCAGGCGCAAGGGCGCCGGCTGGGTGGTCAGCGGCCACAAGCCGCTGGTGCTCGACGGGCACACCGCCGACTGGGCCATCGTGGTGGCCCGGATGGAGGAAGGCGTGCGCTCGTTCCTGCTGGACCTGCCGGGGGAGTCCGGCGGCTCGGTCTCGCTGGAGGAGGTGCCCACCCTGGACCCCACGCGCAAAGCGGCGCGCCTGGTCCTCCACGAGGCGCCGGTGGTCCCCCTCGGGCCCGCCGGGGGGCACGCCGCCCTGTGGCGCCGGGTGCTGGACGACGTCGCGGTGGCGCTCGCCTCGGAGCTGGTGGGGGTGGCCGGCCGGGCGCTGGACGAGGCGATCGGCTACGCCAAGGAGCGGGTCGTCTTCGACCGCCCCATCGCCACCTTCCAGGTGGTCAAGCACCGGATGGTCGACATGTTCCAGGCGCTGGAGATGGCGCGGGTGGGCGCGCAGTTCGCCGCCTGGGCGTCGGACGCCGACGCTCTCGACCGCGAGCGGGCGGCGGCCATGGCCGCCTCCTACGCCGCCCAGGCGGCGGTGAAGGTCACCGGCGACAACATCCAGACCCACGGCGGCGTGGGGTTCACCTGGGCCAACGACGCCCACTTCCTCTACAAGCGGGCCAAGCAGAACGAGGTGCTCCTGGGCGGGGCCGGCTTCGAGCGCCGGCGCCTGGCCCGGATGCTGGTCGAGTCGGCCTGAGGCCACGGCCGGAGCGCCCGGCGCGGGCCCGGCGCGGGACTGGCGTTCAGCCCTCGGAGCCGCTGCGCACGTGGCGGCCGGACTCGGCGTGCGCCGCCTGCTCGGCGCGGTACACGCGGAGGCGGTGGAAGAACGCCACGACCAGCGCCACCACGAACAGCGCCGCCGCCACGTAGCCGGCGTAGCTGAAGCCCTTGATCACCGAGTGCCAGCTCGCCCCCAGGGCGTAGCCGATGCTGACCAGGGCGGCGCACCAGATGCTGGAGCCGATCACCGTGAACGCGATGTACTTCCCGATGGCCATCTCGCCCAGGCCGGCCACCACGGAGACGAACGAGCGGAGCAGCGGGATGAACCGCCCGAAGAGGACGAACGGCTCGCCCCGGCGCGCGAACCACGCCTCCACCCGGTCCAGGTCGCGGTGGCTCAGCAGGACGTACTTGCCGAGCCGGTCCACCAGGGGGCGCCCGCCGTAGCGGCCGATGGCGTAGCCCACCATGGAGCCCACCAGGTCCCCGAGGATGGCCACCACGATGGCCGCCCAGAGCTGGAGGTGGTCGGTGCCGTTCGACGTTGTGAGGTGGCCGCTGGCCAGGGCCCCCGCGTAGCCCATGGCGGCCTCGGAGCCGTCCGGGATGAGCATGGACGAGAGGAAGTTGACGACGAAGAGCGCGAGATAGCCCCACGTGGCCAAGAAGTGCTCCATGGCCCCCATGTTCTAGCCGGTGCCGGTCACCGTGTCCGGGAGCCGGCACAGGTAATCCTCAGGAACCCCGACCGTAGACTCGCCCGGATGCTGCGGGTCCGCACCGAGTCCGGCTCCGTCTACGACGTGGACCGGTCCGGGATGCGCATCCGGCGGGTCCACGGCCGGCACGGCCCGGCCGACACCCAGCCGCAGGACGGGATCTGGCGGAGCTTCACCGGCCTGGAGGGGCCCACGGCCGGCCGGCAGATGGTGGTCTACTGGGCCACCGAGGCCGCGGGCGCCCGCGAGACGAACCTGGGGTTCCGCACCACGGTCGTGGTGGAGGTGGCCGAGGTGGACCCGGACCCCGAGGCCGCCGGCTGAGGCCGGGAGCACCCCATGGCCAAGAACGTGCTCGGCGGGGATCTGGAGCCCTGCAGCACCGACCCGTTGACCGGGTTCTACCGCGACGGCTGCTGCAACACCGGGGCGGAGGACGCAGGGGTGCACACCGTCTGCACCCGGGTCACCGCCGAGTTCCTGGCCTTCTCCATGGCCAGGGGCAACGACCTCAGCACGCCGCAGCCGGCCTTCGGGTTCCCGGGGCTCCGGCCCGGCGACCAGTGGTGCCTCTGCGCGTCGCGCTGGCAGGAGGCGCTGGAGGCCGGCGCCGCCCCGGCGGTGGTGCTCGAGGCCACCCACGCGGCGACCCTGGAGTGGGTGAGCCTGGACGACCTCCGCCGGCACGCCACCGCCTGAGCGCGGGCTGGAGGGCTCCAGGCCCTCAGCCCTTCAGCTCCCGGCGGCGGCCGTCGCCAGCCCGGCATCCAGGTCCCGCAGGACCGCGTCCATCGACCGGCCGGTCCCGGGGGCGATCGGTCGCCCGCGGTCGGTCAGTCGTCGATCACGCGGGTGGCCTTGTAGCCGGCCCGGGGGATGGTGTCCCGGGCGAGCACCTCCACCTCGGCCCGAACGCCCAGCGCCTCGGCCAGCGCCTCGGCGCAGCGCCGGCCGGCCGCCTCCCGGACGCCCGGGTCCTCGGACGCCACCTCCACCCGCACGCGGAGCGGGGCGTTACCCCCGTCCGGGCGGACCACCTGGTACTCGAGGGACGGCTGGCGGACCGAGTCGATGCCGCGCAGCACCCCCTCCAGCTCGTTGAGCTGGAACCGCGTCCCCTGGCAGGAGAGGAGGTCCTTGAACCGGCCGCCCCAGAGCCCCCGGATCGAGGTCTCCCCGCACGGGCACGGCTCGCGCAGCAGGGCGCAGGCCTCCTCCAGGTCGTAGCGGAGCAGGCCGTTGTCGCGGTCGAGGGTGGTGACGGTGAGGTTGCCCCACTCGCCGTCGGGGACCTCGCGGCCGGTGGCCGGGTCCACGGCCTGCACCACCGCCCAGTCCTCGTGGACGTGGGCGCCCGGCGACTCCCCGCAGGGGCCGCCCACGTAGGCGTAGCACTCGGCGCCGGCCGTCATGAGCGGCATGCCGCCGCGCCCGAGGCCGAAGCCCGGGGGCGCCTTCAGGCCGGTGAGCCCGGCGTCCTCCAGGGGGATGCCGAGCTTGCCCGCCACCTCGAGGAACCGCCCGGTGGCGAACCCCATGAAGGGGATGTCCGGGGTCACGCGGGTCCAGAACCGGACGGCCTGCTCGGCCAGTTCGTCCGTGTCCGGCGGCGGCACCCACACGCTGAGCAGGCCCAGGTACTCGTAGGTGCCCTGGAGCATGACCCCGCCGCCGTAGAGGTAGGCGGGGTGGGCGTGGGTGACGATCATCCCCGGCCGGTAGCCCATCCGCCACCAGTTCCTGGCCCCGGACTCGTACTCCACCCAGAGGTCCTTGCGGGTCCAGACGGTGATGGTGGGCTGCCCGGTGGTCCCGGTGGAGGTGCCCAGCCGGACGGCCTCACGGGGGTCCGTGAAGCGGTACTCCCCCCACGGGGGGCTGGCCGCCTCCGAGTCCCGCAGGTCCTGCTTGACGGTGAGGGGGATCCGCCAGAGGTCGTCCACGCCGCCGACGTCCGCCGCCGACTCCACCCCCGCCTTGGCCAGCTTGTCCCGGAAGAGCGGCACGGGTCCGTCGAGGATCCGGGCCACCAGGTCCCGCACCCGCCCGTCCTGGAGCTCGCGGCGGGCCCCGGGGTCCATGGCCTGCTTGGCCGGGTCCCAGAGCTGCTGCCCGGGGTCGCGGGGGTGGGGGCCGAGGACGCCGGGCCCGAACGGCGGGGTGGACACCTGCGAGGGATCTGACATGGGTGTCATGTTCGCGCAGGCGCGTCGGCCCCGTGCACGGCGCCACGCCTGGGTGCCACGGCCGGCCGGCCGGCACGGCGCCGCGC
>JBOGGH010000196.1:0-5635 GCA_050743905.1 Acidimicrobiales bacterium | reverse complement strand
GCCCGGACCGGCGTGCCCGGGCGGGTGACGGGTGGCGGGGGGGGCGGCGGGCCGCCGGGGACAGCGCCTATGGTCTCCTCATGGCCCACGAGTGGCAGCGAGTCCCGGCACGGCAGGTGGCGGCGGGCGACGTCGTCCGGGTCCGGGAGACGGAGATCACCGTGTCCCGGGTGGAGCACGGGTTCCTGGGCCGGGCCGGCATGGTGGCCTTCGTGGAGGACTCGCCGTCACGGTGGCTGAAGGTGCCGGCCGCCGAGGACGCCGAGGTGGAGGTCCGCCGGCCGGCGTGACCGACGGGAGCGGCACGGCCCCGCGCCGCGCCGCGGGTCCCGGGGCCGGCGGCGTAGGCTCTCAGTATGCACCCCCGATGCAGTCATCGTCCCCACCCGACCGACCGGGGCCCCCGGTGGTGACCGGCCCCCGGCGCCTAGGCCTCACCGTCCGGGACTCCACCCCGGTAGCGCCCCACGAGCCCAGGCCGCCGGCCGGCGCGCCCAACGTGGTGGCGATCGTCCTGGACGACACCGGGTTCGCCCAGCTCGGCGCGTTCGGGTCCGACATCGCCACCCCGCACATGGACCGGCTGGCCGCCGGCGGCCTGCGGTACAACCGCTTCCACGTGACCTCCCTGTGCTCCCCCACGAGGGCGTCCTTCTTCACCGGCCGCAACCACCACGCCGTCGGCATGGGCTTCCTGGCCGACATCCCGCTCGGGTTCCCCGGCTACACGGCCCGCCTGCCCAGGACGGCGGCGCCGCTGCCGAGGATCCTCCGCGACGCCGGCTACAGCACCATGGCGGTGGGCAAGTGGCACCTCACGCCCCGCTTCCAGCGGTCGGCCGCCGGGCCCTTCCAGCACTGGCCGCTCGGGTTCGGCTTCGAGCGCTACTACGGCTTCCTCCAGGGGGACGCCAACCACTGGGCGCCCAACCTGGTCTCTGACAACCACTACGTGGAGCCGCCGGCCGGGCCCGGGGACGGCTACCACCTCTCCGAGGACCTGGCCTCGACCGCCGTCCGGTTCGTCCAGGACCAGCAGCAGGCGGCGCCGGGCAAGCCGTTCTTCCTCTACTTCGCCCTGGGCGCCATGCACGCCCCCCACCACGTGGCGCCCGAGTGGGTGGCGCCCTACCACGGGCGGTTCGACCACGGCTGGGACGCCTGGCGCGAGGAGATCTTCGCCCGCCAGGTGGCCGGCGGCGTGGTGCCGGGCGGCACCGCGCTGACCCCGAGGCCGCCGTGGGTGGACGGCTGGGCCGACCTGGGTCCCGACGAGCGACGGATGCACGCCCGCCAGCAGGAGGTGTTCGCCGGCTTCCTCACCCACACGGACGCCCAGGTCGGCCGCCTGCTGGCCTTCTTGGAGCGGAGCGACCTCCTGGACGACACCCTCGTCCTCCTCTTCTCGGACAACGGCGCCAGCGCCGAGGGCGGCCGGGTAGGCAGCCGGAACGAGCACCGCTTCACCGCCCGCATGCCGGAGTCCATGAGCGACAACCTCGCCGCCTACGACCAGTGGGGCGGCCCGCGCACCTACAACCACTACTCCTGGGCGTGGGCCTGGGCCGGGAACACGCCCTTCCGCCTGTGGAAGCGCTACACGTGGCTCGGGGGCACCCGCACGCCGCTCGTGGTCCACTGGCCGCACGGGATCGCCGCCCGGGGGGAGGTGCGCTCACAGTTCGCGCACGCCGTGGACCTCATGCCCACCGTGCTGGACGCGGTGGGCCTGGAGGCCCCGGGCTCGGTGGACGGCGTCACCCAGCAGCCCCTAGACGGGGCCAGCCTCCGGCCCACCTTCCACGACGCCGCGGCCCCGGACCCCCGCGACACCCAGTACTTCGAGATGCTGGGCTCGCGGTCGATCTACCACGGCGGGTGGAAGGCCACCACCGACCACATCTCCACCGGCGTGCTGGACGAGGAGGAGTTGGCCGTCGGGAGCCGCCGGTTCGACGACGACCACTGGGCGCTGTTCGACCTGGAAGGCGACTTCTCCGAGTCCTCCGACGTGGCCGGGGAGCACCCGGAGGTGGCCCGCCGGCTGCGAGAGCTCTGGCTGGCCGAGGCCGGCAGGAACCAGGTGCTCCCGGTGGACGACACCTTCGTCAACCGGATCGGCGCCTTCATCCCCCCGGCGTGGCCCGCCGGCCGCTCGGCGACCTATGTCCCGGGCGGCGGGCCGGTGCACGACGAGTCCGTCCCGGCGCTGTTCGGGGGGTTCCGGTTCACGGCCGAGGTGGACGTGCCGGAGGAGGGCGCGGCGGGGGTGGTGCTCGCCCTGGGGGACCTGCACGGCGGGTACGCCCTCTTCGCCGACGGCGGCCGGCTGGTGTTCTGCTACTCGCGGGCCGGCGACCTAGTGGAGGTGGCGGCCGACCGACCGCTGCCCCCCGGCCGCCAGGAGGTGGGCGTCTCCTACGTGGTGGGCGCCGACCACCAGGGCACGCTCACCCTCCTCCACGGGGACACCCCGGTGGGCACGGCCGCCATCGCCGGGATGCTCCCCCTGGCCACCCAGCACGGCGGGGCCGGCCTCCGGCTGGGGCACGACGCCGGGCTCCCGGTCTCGGACCGCTACGAGCCTCCGTCGCCGTGGACGGGCACGGTCCACGCCGTCCGGGTGGACACGCCGGGCGCACCCCCGGCCGACCCCGCCGGCGAGATCCGCGAGGCGCTGCACAGCGAGTGACCGCGGGCGTGCGGCCCGGGGTGCCGTGGGAGGCTGGCCCGGTGACCGCGCCTGCCCGGCACCCGAGGGCCCACGTGCCGGGCCGCCCGGACGCGTCGGACGCCGTGGCCGGGCTGGCCAGGGCGGCCGGCGCCCTCGGTCGGAGGGTGGTCGGCACGCCCCTGGGACTGCCGGTCCGGGTGCCGCTCCGTGCCCTGGACGCGGCGGCGGCACCGGTGCGGTCCGGCATCCGCCGGAACGTGCGCCGGGCCCTCGGCGCGCCGGCCCGCAGCGCCCGCCGGCCCGAGCCCGACCCCGACCGGGCGTTCCTCAGTCCGGGCGGCGTGGCCCGGCGGGTCCACGGCGACCTGCCCCCGATGGTGATCGGCGGGCTCAGCGCGCTGCTCCTCCAGAGCCTGCACCCCCTGGCCATGGCCGGGGTGGCCGAGCACTCGAACTACGCCGACGACCCGCTGGGGAGGCTCCGCCGCACCGCGGCCTTCGTGGGCGCCACCACCTTCGGCAGCGTGGACGACGCCCACGAGGCCATCGCCCGGGTGCAGGAGGTCCACCACCGGGTGCGGGGCGTGGCGCCGGACGGGCGCCCGTACTCGGCGGGCGACCCCGAGCTCGTCACGTGGGTGCACGTGGCCGAGGTGTGGAGCTTCCTGCGGGCGGCCGAACGGTTCGGCGAGCGGGTCGTCACGCCCGAGGACCGCGACGCCTACCTGCACGAGACGGCGCCGCTCGCCCTCCACCTCGGCGCCGAGTGGGTCCCGCGGTCGGTGGACGAGGTCCACGCCTACCTCCGGCGCGTGCGGCCCCAGCTCTACGCCGGCACGCAGGCGATGGCGGCGCGCCGGTTCCTGCTGCGCGGGGTTGCCCGGACGCCGGACGACCGGGCCGTGTACGCCGTGATCACCGCCGCCGCCGTGGGCCTGCTGCCCGGGTGGGCCCGCCGCGAGCTGCGCCTGCCACGGCCGCCGCTCGTGGACGCGCTCGTCGTGACCCCGGTGGCCCGCGCCTTCTGCAGCGGGCTCCGGTGGGCGGTGCCGCCCGCCCGCGCCGGCGGGTGACGTGTCGGCGGTTGGCCCACCGCCTGACCTGCCGGTTGGCCCGCCGCCTGACCCACCGGCCGCTCAGCCCGGCCGGAGCCCCCAGGTGCCCTGCCACTCCTGGCCCGGTTCGAGGACCACCAGGTCGCGGCCCGAGCGGAAGGCGTCCGGGGGGCACGTCATGGGCTCCACCGCCACCGCCGTCCGGCGGCGCGCCGGGTCGTCCAGCGTGTCGCCGGTGTAGCACATGAGATGGGAGAAGCGGTCGTCCGCCCACAGTGACACCGACCGGCCGGTCCCGGGGTCCGCCAGGGACACCCAGGCGCGCCCGTCGTCGTCACGCGCCAGGCCGGTGAAGGCGGTGTCCATCCGCGTGGGCCCGATCGCCCGGCCCTCGGTGAAGTCGTACTCGGTGCCGGCCACCGGCTGGACCTCGCCGGTGGGCAGCGCCCTGGCGTCCAGCACGAGCCGGCGGTCAGCGGGCAGGTGCAGCAGGGCCGTGTCCACGAGGTCCCCGCCGACGGTGAGGTAGGGGTGGAACCCCAGGCCGAACGGCAGGGTGCGGTCCCCCGGGTTGGCGGCGGTGGTGGTGACGGTGAGGCCGTCGCGCCCGAGGCGGTACTCGATGCGCAGGTCCAGGGAGAACGGGTACCCGGGCGTGGGGAAGAGGTGGCAGGCCACCACCAGGACGTTCTGGGCCCGGGCCTCGAGCCGCCAGGGCAGCCACCGCACCAGGCCGTGGATGGCGTTGCCGCGCTCGGGCTCGTCGAGCGCCGCCTGGGCCCGCACCCCGGCGAGCTCGTAGCGGCCGTCGCCCAGGCGGTTGGGCCACGGGGCCAGGACCTGGCCGCGGCCGGCGTGCGACCACTCGTCCGGGCCGAAGCCGTCCAGCACCGCACGGTCGCCCACCGTGTACTGCCGGAGGGTGGCGCCCACCTCGCACACCACGAGCTGCTGGCGGCCGTGGCCGATGGCCCACTGCTCACCGGTCGGGTGCGTGGGCGTGGCCGGTGGGCTGGTGGGCATGTGCTCCTCTCGGTGCCGGCAGAGCGGTGTCGACGGTCGGCCGGTCGCGGGGCCGGCACTAGCGTACTGGCGTGCGGATCCTGGTCACCAACGACGACGGCGTCCACGCGCCCGGGCTGGGCGCCGTCACCCGGGCCCTCGCCGGGTGGGCGGCGAACGCGCCCCCGGGCGAGGAGCGCGAGGTGGTGGTGGTGGCGCCCCTGGCCAACCACAGCGGCGCCGCGGCGGCCGTGGGCACCGTGTACGAGCGCGAGGCCATCGCCTTCCGCCCGGTCCGGCTCCCCGGGGCCGAGTGCGTCCGGGCCTACGGCCTGGACGCGTCGCCCGCGCTGTCGGTGATCGTGGGCGTCCTCGGCGCCTTCGGGCCGCGGCCCGACATGGTCGTCTCCGGCATCAACCTCGGGGTGAACGTGGGCCGGTCGGTGCTCCACTCGGGCACGGTGGGCGCGGCGCTCACCGCCGCCCAGCTCGGCCTGCGGGCCCTGGCCGTGTCCATGCGCTCCGGTGCGCCCGAGGACCACTGGGGCACGGCGGCCGGGCTGGCGGTGGACCTGCTCCCCGTGCTCTCGGCCGCGCCCCCGCGCACGGTGCTCAACCTCAACGTGCCGTCGGTGCCCCAGGGCGAGCTCCGGGGCGTGCGCCGGGGCCGGATCAGCACGGCCGGGCTCATCAAGGCGGCGGCCGACACCGTGCACCTCCGGCCGGCCGCGGGAAAGGGCGAGGGGACCGAGGAGGGCGAGGTCCGCCTGACCCTCGGCGCCGCCGTCCCGTCCCTCGGCGACGTGGGCGACGAGGATCCCGAGGACGACGGCGCGCTCATCGCCGCCGGGTTCGCCTCGCTCACCCCGCTGGCCGGCGTCCGGGAGGACGCCGGGCCGGACGC
>JBOGGH010000195.1:0-5639 GCA_050743905.1 Acidimicrobiales bacterium | reverse complement strand
GGCGGCGATCCCGCCGGCGCCCTGGGCGACCTGCTGTGGGCCGCCGCCGATCTCGGTCGCCGGCAGGGCCTGGACCCCGAGGACGCGCTCCGGGCGTCGGCGCTGCGCTACCGGGAGCGGGTGCGGGCGGCGGAGGCCGGGGCGTAGGCGCTCCCGCGAGATCCAGGTCGAGCCGGACCTCCGGCTGTCACATCGGCTGCGTACGGTCACGGCGCCATGAAGATGCGCTTCGTCCGTGGCGTGCCGCTCGATGAACGTGCCCAGCAGCCGCCGCTGGTCCGGTTCGCACAGATGACCTTGCTTCGGGTGGGCGCGCTCCGAACGTCCGGGCTTCGGCTAGAGCCAACACCTACGCTACCAGGCGGGTGCCTCCGGGGCGCTGGACGCATCGGCGCTTCGCCGGTCCGCCTCGAGGGGTCCCGCCGGAAGGGAGGTGGCTGCACCAAGCTCACGTAGGGTCGAACGTCACCGCGAGGGGTGAGGACCTCCCGTGGCCACAACCGCGGACTGGAAACCGGCCACGGACATCGGTGGATGCCTGTTCGTGGTGGATCCCGAAGAGAAGACGTTGGTTACCAGGTGGTCCCGGTATAACTACCTATAGGTTGATATTATTGTAGGTTATGCTAACCTATGGGTATGCGTTCAGGAGAACGAGCGGCCCAAGCTCGCCGCGAGCTCGATCGAAAGTTCGCCATCGCCGATCTCGAACCCATCCGGGGGCGACCGCGTGCAGGATGGGTACGCGCCATCCGGGGGGCGCTCGGGATGAGCCAGGCCGTCCTCGCCGAACGCCTTGGCATCTCGGCTGCGGCGGTCAACAAGCTGGAACACGCAGAGGTCGTGGGGGGGATCACGACGGCGAAGCTGGCCGAGGTCGCTGCCGCCCTCGACTGCACGCTGGTCTACGCGCTCGTCCCGCGGACCAGCTTGGAGCAGACCGTGATGGCACGGGCCCGCTCGGTGGCCGCCGGCGTGTTCGGTTACAGCGGCCGGGCGATGGCGCTCGAAGCCCAAGGCATCGACGACGACCGCCAGCAAGAGGCAGTCGAGCGCGCCGCCCGAGACCTGGCGGCCAGCGGCGGCCTCTGGCGGACGAGACGGGTACGGGGTCGCGGGTGACCGCTGACCCGCCCGGTGCGGAACCGCCGATCTTCAACGTCCGCACCATCGGCCCGGAGCCGCCCGGCGCGACGCCCGTCGATGAAGAGGACGTGGAAGGCCTCATCCCGGACTTCGTCGCCACGCGGGCCGATCTCAATCACGTTGAGTTCGAGAACATCGCGAAGGCGGTTCCCTGGGCGCAGCGCCGAGCCCGATCGCTCGGACCACACGGCATCCTCACGGCTGGGTTCGTGACGGCACTCCACCGGCAGATGTTCGGCGACGTATGGCGGTGGGCGGGCACCCCCCGGCGGCGCGAGACGAACATCGGCGTGGAACCGTCACAGATCGTGACGCAATGCCGGCTGTTGTTCGACGACGCGACGTTCTGGCACGACCACGAGATGTTCGGGCCCGACGCATTGGCAGCCCGTGTCCACTGCCGCCTGGTACGCATCCACCCCTTCCCGAACGGGAACGGCCGCTGCACCCGCTTGCTGGCTGACCTCTACCTGGCCGCAGTGGACGTGACGCCCTTCACCTGGGGTGCGTCCGACGTCGACATCGATGGGTCGGTTCGGGCCAGGTACCTCGCGGCGCTCATGAAAGCGGCCGACGCCGACGACTACACCGATCTCCTCCGGTTTGCTCGAGGCGAGACATAGCGACGAGGGCTCGGCTCAGGGCGCCAGCCTGTGAGCTGCTCGGGCGACGGAGCACAGCCAGGTGCACCTTTCCATCCTGCCTGGTCCGGTCGAGAAGAACTGGTACCTGCACCTCCGGGGCGAGCACGGTTGGCCGGTGCTCCGGCGCTTCCTCGACCTGTTGGCGGAGGTGCGGCGGCCCGGCGGCTGAGTAGGCCAGCTTGCATCGCCCGCCGTACCAGTCATTAGGACCCCCCAGGGGGAGCCGGTAGCGTTGGCGCCCGGCGGCTCGCCGCCGACCGCCGACCGTCGGAAGGAGACGAGGACCGAGCCCGTGGCCGTGAGCGAGCGCACCCTCGACGAGAAGGACTACCACTCCCTCACGGTCATCGTGCCCGTCTACAACGAGCGGACGACGGTGGCCGAGATCGTCCGCCGGGTGCGGGCGGTGGAGGTGCCGCTCGTCCTCGACGTGGTGGTGGTGGACGACGGTTCCACCGACGGCACCGACAAGGTGCTGGCCGCCATCCAGGACTCGACGGTGCGGGTGCTCACCCACCCGCGCAACCAGGGCAAGGGGGCGGCCATCCGCACCGGGTTGGCCGAGGCCCAGGGGGACCTGGTGCTGGTCCAGGACGCCGACCTCGAGTACGACCCGGCCGACTGGCCGCGCCTCCTCGACCCGGTGCTGCGCCACAAGGCCGTCGTGGTCTATGGCAGCCGGTTCACCGGGGAGCGCAAGAACATGCTGCCGCTGCACTGGATCGGCAACCGGTTCCTGTCGCTCGTGACGAACGTGCTCTACTCGTCCACGCTCTCGGACATGGAGACCTGCTACAAGCTGTTCGACCGCCGGGTGCTGGACGGGCTCACCGTGGTGTCCGACCGGTTCGACTTCGAGCCGGAGATCACGGCCAAGGTCCTCCGGCGCGGCTACCGCATCTACGAGGTGCCCATCTCCTACGCCGGCCGCGAGATCCACGAGGGCAAGAAGATCACCTGGCGGGACGGGATCGGGGCCCTGAAGGCCCTCGTCAGGTTCCGGTTCTCCCGCGACTACTGACCTCGGCCCGTCGCCGTCCGATGCAGGCGGGGCGGAGCTGGGCTTGGGCCGGATCGCTTCCGAGGCGCGAGATGCGACTCGTGCGGATGTGGCAGCGGTTGCACCGGGACGAGCTGGAGCTTGCCTGGGAGCGAGCGTCGAGACACGAAGATCCAGGTAGCATCGAGCCGTTGCCATGAAGAAGCTCATGAAGATCCCCAGAGTGACCGACGTCGAGGTCATCGGGCCACATGGCCTGCGTCTTACGTTCGACGACGGCGTAGTGCGGGATGTAGACTTGAGCAGCGAGCTATGGGGTCCGATGTTCGAGCCGCTTCGCGACCCTGCGTACTTCGCTCAGGTGGTCGTGGACCACGGCACGGTGGCCTGGCCGAACGGCGCGGATCTTGACCCGCTTGTGCTCCACGGCGACGTCGAAGCCACGCCGGCACCGGCCCGCCGACATTCCGCGTAGACAGCCGGACCCACGACCGAGCGGACCGGCCCGGCCTTCGCAGTAGACCGCCAGAGCTCTCGCGACGCCGAGAGGACCGTTGCTGATATTTGAAGCCGTCTGGCATGTGAACAGGTGAATGGCTTTTCATCACAACTGTTGCAGAAAGGCACGTACGCCACGTATCCTGCCGGGCCGGATCATTGACCAGGTCGAGCGCACGCCGCCGGCCCGCACGAATCGGAGGGGGGCCATGCAGGGCTGGTGGAAGAAGTTGTCAATGCCACGGCGCGTCTCAGCCATCGTGGTGGCCGTAGCCCTTGTGCCGGCACTGGGGGTCTTGACGTCGGTCGTCGCCACCAACGCACCGGCAGCAGGGGCCAGCACAGCGCCGCGCTCCTCACCGGGGCCGACAAGCGTGGCGCCGTACTCGCTCGACCCGGACACAGGGATCAGCGTGCACCACTCCTCGAAGGCCGAGAGCCCGATGCTCGCCCCCAACGGCGAGAGCCTCGCCTACCCCGCCTACGGCACATATCCCACGACACCGGCCCACTGCGGGACAACCGGTGAGTTCGACGCCTGGACAGGATCCCAGCCCAACAACGTGGCGGTCTACAACGACAGCTGCTACTCGAAGGCCCAGGTACAGACCGTGGTGCGGCTGGCCGACTGGGGGTTGACCAACACCAACCCGGATGCCCTCATCGGCTCGGCCGGCGGGGGTATGCACAGTGGCGACTATGTGATCGTCACCGACTGGATGGTCTACTGGCTCAACGTCACCGGGGAGGGTGGCGCCATCGAAGGAGAGTGGCCGCTCAAACCCAATGACGGATCCGGCAACCCGAACTTCCTCTACCTCTACCCGGGCAACGCCTACAACTGGGGCCCCAACTGGCTGCTGCCGGGTTCGCTCGCCACAGGTGCCCCGAACACGAAGGCCGGGATGAACCTCCACGTGATCGCAACGGGTGGCAGCGACGGCAATCAGACAGACGGCAAGGGCACGTTCATCTTCCAGACAGGGACCAACCGGTTCATCCAGCCCACAACATACGTCACACCGAACCATAAGCTCAGGACATACGCCGGCCCCTACCAACAACTCTTCCAGGTGGCGGGGACACTCACCCAGGAGTTCGCCAGGACACATGGGAACACCACCATCGTCGACAGCCAGGGTGACCGGGCAACGCTCTCCTTCGTCGTCACCTACGGCTTCTACGTCTCGACGGACCCGGCCCTCGCCTACACCTCGTCGTCCACACCGAACATCCGTCAGGCCGAGCTGGTGACGATGACGACGTCGATCACCCCGCACATGATCTCGGGATCGGCGATCAAGGTCCAGACCTACAACATCGGCTTCACACTGCAGTACGAGACAGGGCTCGAATGGAACAACGAGCCACAGACGACGCCAGCGACACAGCTCTTCTTGGAGTCGACCACCAACTTCCACACGTTGCACTTCTTCGCTGGCACAAAGATCCCGTCCACATGCGTCCACCCGACGACATTCGGACCGAGCGTTGCCGGTCATCTCTGCAGCGAATTCGGCGGCAGCATGGGGACAGGGACAGTGGGTAAGACGAACTTCCTCCAAGAAGACAACCCGTCTGGGAGTGGGACAAAGACACTCAGCTCGGGTGACGCCGATACCTTCACCACGAACGACGGTCGCGTGCTCAGCGTCTTCGACGCCCCCGGAAGCCAGTCCCAGCGCCGGGACGTGCTCGTCTGGGACGGAAGAGAGGGCGTGATCAATGCCGAGACCCAGTTCAACTCCACAATTGACCAAGCGCAGTCGTGGCCGGGCGGCACGCCGGTCACCGAGGTCATGGAGATGGGGGCGGTCTCGGCCAAGGACGCCACCGGCACCCCTGTGGCCACCAACGTGACGTCGGCAAGTGTCTCGCTCAGCTGGGGAGGTGTGAACGGCGCTGCCAGCTACCACGTCGAGCGGACAGGCCACACAATCGGGACGACGACGGGAACCTCGTACACCGATGCGACGGTGGCGCCAGGGACTTTCTACACTTACACGGTCACGCCGTACGATTCAGGCACACCGTCGAATGGGGGGCCCAGTGCGGGGACGCCGTCTCCCAGCGTGTCCGTGACGACGCTCTCGCCCGCCCCAGCCGTCGCCCTCAACCCAGACACAGCCTACGCACCGACGGTGTTCTTCGAAGGTCCCAACGACACGATGGTCAATGACGCGCTGGACGCGTCGACCCAGAGCTGGAACTCCACCACCATTCCGGGTAGTGCGCGCTCGGCACCAGCCGTCGCCCTCAACCCAGACACAGCCTACGCACCGGAGGTGTTCTTCAGAGGCCAGAACGACACGATGGTCGAGGACTGGTTGGACGCGTCGACCCAGAGTTGG
>JBOGGH010000194.1:0-5648 GCA_050743905.1 Acidimicrobiales bacterium | reverse complement strand
GTCGTGAACTACCTGGGTCTGACCGGCCTCCCGTTCACCGACGTCTACAACGGCTGCGCCACCGCCGCGAGCGCCCTGACCCAGGCCGCCAACACGATCCGGCTGGGCGAGTACGACATCGGGATGGCGATCGGCATGGACAAGCACCTCCCCGGTGCCTTCACCGCTGACCCGGTCCTCTACGGGGTACCCAGCTGGTACGGGGAGACGGGCCTGTTCCTCACCCCGAAGTTCTTCGCGATGAAGATCCAGCGCTACATGTACGACTTCGGGATCAGCCCGCAGACACTGGCCAAGGTGGCGGCCAAGAACTACCGGAACGGCTCCCGCAACCCGAACGCCTTCCGCCGTCAACCCCTCAGCGAAGAGGCGATCCTCGAGTCGCCGCTGGTCAACGACCCGCTCACCCAGTACATGTTCTGCTCACCCGACGAAGGGGCGGCGGCGGTGGTCCTGTGCAAAGCCGAGATCGCCCACCGCTACACCGACAAGCCCCTCTACCTCCGGGCCTCGGTGGTGCGAACCCGCCGCCTCGGGGCCTTCGAGGTGCACAGCCCGTGGCTCCCGCTCGATCGGGCCGAGGCGCCGACCGTCGATGCCTCCCGCGCCGCCTACGAGCTCGCCGGCGTGGGTCCCGAAGACGTCGACGTCGTCCAGCTGCAGGACACCGACGCCGGCGCCGAGGTCATCCACATGGCCGAGAACGGCTTCTGCGCCGACGGGGAGCAGGAGAAGCTCCTGGCCGACGGCGCCACCGAGATCACGGGCCCCATGCCGGTGAACACGGACGGCGGCCTCATCGCCAACGGCGAGCCGATCGGGGCCTCCGGCCTCCGCCAGGTGCACGAGCTCGTGCTCCAGCTCCGCGGCCAGGCCGGCGACCGCCAGGTCCAGGGCGACCCGCGCGTGGGCTACGCCCAGGTCTACGGGGCGCCCGGCACCGCCGCCGCCACCATCCTCAGCCGCTGAGTGGCCCGGCGCCCGGCTCCTCCGGCCCGTCCCGCTCGGCCACCAGGGCGGCGCGGTTGAGCTTCATGGCGTCGTTGCGGTGGATCGCCTCCACCAGCTCCACCGACTTGGGGACCTTGTAGGCGGCGAGCCGCTCCTTGGCAAACCGGATCACCTCGTCCGGGTGGGGCGGCGTGGCCGGCTCGGCGGGCTGGACGATGGCGTGCACCCGGCGGCCCCACTCGGGGTCCCGCAGCCCCACCACCACCACGTCGGCGATGGCCGGGTGCTCGCTCAGGGCGGACTCCACCTCGGCCGGGAAGACGTTGGCCGCCCCCGTCACGATCATGTCCACGCGGCGGTCGGCCAGGAAGAGGAACCCGCCGTCCTCCAGCCACCCCAGGTCGCCCACGGTGACGAAGCCGTCGTCCGTGGCCGGCATGGGGGCCACGTCGTCGCCCACGTAGAACGCCGCCGGGCCGGTGGGGGTCCGCATGTAGATCATCCCCACCTCGCCCTCGGGGAGCTCCTTCCCGTCCTGGTCGAGGATCCGGATCTCCGTCTCGCCGAAGGCGCGCCCCAGGGTCCCGGGGTGCTCGAGCCACTCGTCGCCCCGGCAGGTGACCAGGCCGTGCATCTCCGAGGCGCCGTAGCTCATATAGAACCGCTCCGGCCCCACCAGCTCGCACCACTGCCGGCCGAGCCAGACGGGCAGCGGCGAGGCGCCCTGCTGCACCCAGTCCAGCGAGGACAGGTCCCGGTCCTCGATCCCCGGCACCTGGGCGATCCGCTGGAGCATGGGGGTGGCGCCGATGAAGCCGGTCACGCGGTGGCGCTCCACCAGGTCGAGGATGCGCGGCGCGCTGAATCGCTCCAGCAGGACCACCGGCACCCCGGCCATCAGGTTCCGGGTCGCGGTGAAGCCGTTGGTGTGGTAGAGCGGCGCCGGCACCAGCACCCGCTGGGGCATGGGGAGCTTCCCGTAGGCCTCCACCACCGAGGACACGCCGCCGAACCCGGGGACAAAGAGCCCGGGGTTCTTCACCAGGATCACCTTGGGCGTCCCGGTGGACCCGGAGCTGCACACCCCCCAGCCGTGGGGGGAGACCACCTCGGGCAGCGGGTCCTCGGGCGCCGACCGGCTCTCCTCGAAGACGTCGAGGTGGTCGGCGTCCACCAGCAGGCGGGGCGCCAGCGTGGCCAGCACCCGCGACCGCTCCCACGCCGGGAGGTCCCAGCGGACGGGCACCACGGTGGCCCCCACCTTCCAGGCGGCGAACGAGCTGATCAGGTGCTCGGGGGAGTTACGCAGGCAGACGGCGAGGATGTCCCCCGGCCCCAGCCCGCGGCCGGCGAGCACGTGCGCCAGCCGGGTGGAGCGGCGGTCCAGCTCCCCCCAGGTGACGGTGCGCTCCCCGCCGTCCTCGGCGGCGAACACCAGCGCCACCTCGTCCGGCCGCTCGGCGGCCACCTGGCCGATCCGGGTGCCGAAGGGGATCCCGTCGGCCCCGGGCGGGGCCCCCGGCAGCGTCGTCACGTGCCCGCCCCCCGGCCCGCGGCGGCGGCGTGCCCGCAGCCCGCGGCGTCGTGATCGATCACTGGCACCCTGGCGGCTCCTCCCGGCTACCGCGCCCGCCCGCCGTGGGGCGCCGGGCCGCGGCCTCGTGCTGGCTGTGTGGCGTCTGCTGTCGGCTGTGTGGCGTCTGCGCCGGGCCACGATACCGCCTCGGACGGGCGCTTCCTCCCGGGAGATCCGCCACTGCCGGGCGGACAACTGAGGCCGATGAGGTCCGGGCCGTCGCCACCGAGAAGGGGCGAAGGATCGAGGCTGGCGACGGACCTCGGACCATGAACGGACCGAACGGCGTCGGAGGGGCTACGCCGCTGGAACCAAAGCCAAGACGTCAACAGGAAAGCTGACCGTCGTCGTCTCGAGAACCTCGCCCGACGCCCCGTGAACGGGAACCTCCACCATCGCGAAGGGTTTGCCCGGCGGGCCGTAGACCTCTCTCACGGTCCCGACCAGATGGTCGAGCCCCCACGGCACCTTGACCGTGGCTCCAGGCTTCAGGCCGTGCATCGCCTCGTCACCACGGTGCCGGACCTCCCCTCACCTGGGCGATGTGCCGTGCCAACACCGCCTCCATGGTAGCGGCCAGGGCGCCCAGTCCGCTTCGCCATCTCTTGACCGTGGCCAGGGTCGGTGGATGTCCTTCACGTTCCAGTTGGTCCAGATCGGCGGGCACGGAGTGGACGATGGCGTTGCGCGCTCGGTTGAGCCGGTCGAGCTTCTGCTGGCGGGCCGTCGTCCTCGAGTCCCGCCTCGTGAGCTCGGGCCACCAGTCGACCCCGAACCGACCAAAATCCGCCCCCAACGCGCTGGGCTGTGCGTTCCCCCGATCCAGTTGGCGGTTGAACACGAGAGATCGCTGGACGATGCCAGCCACCGGATCCGGGTAATCCGACACGAGCGCCTCGGCTCCGAGGTCGTGAAGCTCGCGCGAGAAGCCCTGGAATTCCGCCGCCAGCCGAAGGATGAGCGCCCAGTTGAGCTGGTCGGTCTGCCACCGGCGCCCTGCGGCGCTCCCACCGATCTGCTGATGCGCTGCAATGAGCTGGTCGAGCCGCGCCGCTCGCTCACCTTGCCAATCGATCAGTGCATTGGACGGGCTCACGTACTGGGAGCCACTCTTGCCTCGGGCCCACGGTCACGAGCACGCTTCGCAGGCGATGCACATGTCGTTGGGCTCAACATCATGCGCCGCCGAACCAGTCGTCGGGCACCGCGACCCGAAACGTCGGATCGACCGCAACCGCCTGGCTCAAGGCGAGGTCGTAGGCCGCCCTCCTACTCCTGGCGATCTCACGCGCCTCCTTCCCGCCCCCGAGCGCGTGCTGGCGGATCGCTACAAAGGTGCTCCGGAAAATACCCTTGGCGAGCGGTTCTCCCTCCGGGGCGAGTTGCGCGAGCTCGGCACCGGTCACTGCCTGTGGCGATCGCCGATCCGCCGACGTTGCCCACGACTCCACCGCCGTCCTCGACCACAGCTTCGTCCTCCTCGATCCGAGATCAACGACCGGTCGAGGCATCTCGGGATACCTGCGCTGGTAGACGCTGACCGAGGTGCGATTGGCGAGGCCCAGCACCTCCGCCACGCCCGCCGCGTCCGTCAGGTCGCCGGGATCGATGAGATCGGTCATGGGCCGAGTGTAGGCAGACATACATACCCGGGGCAACATCTATTGGAAACCAGAACTCTGGCGAGCACCAGCTACGCGTTTGGCCTGTTCAACGGGCAACCGCGGGATCCAGCGCGCCGACTCCCGCGAGATCTCACCCTCGCTCCGCTCCGACCGTGCCGGTCAGCGGAAGAGGAAGCCGTCGATGGCCCGGTGGTAGTTCCAGACGGTCA
Source organism: Acidimicrobiales bacterium (assembly GCA_050743905.1). Taxonomy (GTDB): domain Bacteria; phylum Actinomycetota; class Acidimicrobiia; order Acidimicrobiales; family RAAP-2; genus JBOGGH01. The sequence continues at coordinate 1,287 of JBOGGH010000194.1, read as the reverse complement.
TCTCCTGGGCGCTGTTGAGCCGGTGGCCGTCGAAGCCCGGCGAGCGGAGCCCGGCGGTGACCTCGCCCATGTTGGCGAAGTCCTGGCCCAGGATCTCCCCCACGTCGCCGTCCCGCCAGTCGTCGAACCGCTCCGGCGCGGCCGTGGGCAGGCCGCCGGCCGGGGGGAGCTGGAGCCCCTGCACGTCGAAGACGCACGTGTCCGGGTCCAGCCCGTGGGGCCGGGCGCGGTAGGCCAGGCAGGAGCCCATGTCCACCAGGAAGACGGTGTTCGGGAAGACGTGCCAGTCGTACATGGCCCCGCGGAGCTGCTCGGGCGTCACGTCCGGGTAGTCGATGCCCGCCGCCCGGGCGTGCTTGCGCCGCAGCTCCTGGTAGAGGGCGTTCCCATCGGGGCCGCTGGCCCCTGGCGTGCGGCACAGCTCCTCGGCGGCGGCGCGGTCGGTGGGCAGGTAGAGGGCGCGCAGCTCGCGCAGGTTGTAGTCCACGTTGGTGCGGATGGCCTCCGGGTTCACGCCGTAGTTGGCCCGCACCTTGGTGGCGTCGCCGTCCGGCCCGTAGCGGAAGAGGTCGGCGTGCCGGGAGTGGTACCGGAAGAGCTCGTTGAACGTCCCCCCGTAGGCGCCGCACTCGGCGACGGTGGGCGGCCCGGGGTGCTTGTCCGGCCGGAGGAGCTGGGGGTGGGTGCCCGGGACGTGCCAGCTCTCGATGAAGGCGTCGAGCGCCGTCTTCCAGTTGGCCGGCAGGACCACCGACTTGTACCAGGCGATCCGCATGTCCTCGAGCTTGAAGCCGTCCAGCCGCCCGGGGATCGGGTCCAGGTAGGCCTCGAGCGGCTCGGCGTCCGGGTCCATGGTGACGAACACCCACCCGCCCCACGTGCCCAGGCGCACCTCGGGGAGGCAGAGCTCCTTCGGGGGCCGCGGGTCGAAGTGCTCGGCGTCGGCCTGGTACTTGAGCGTGCCGTCCAGGTGCCACCGCCACGAGTGGAAGGGGCACCGCAGCTCGCCCACCCTGCCCTGGCCGCGCACCAGCCGGGTGCCGCGGTGGCGGCAGGCGTTGTGGAAGGCCCGCAGGCCGTCCTGGGCGCGGACCACCACGATGGACGCGCCGCCGATCTCGACGTCCACGTAGTCGCCCACCCGCTCCACCTCGTCCGTGCGGCAGGCGTTGAGCCAGGCCCGCGGGAAGAGTCGTTCCAGCTCGAGCTGGAGGAACTCGCGGTCCACGTAGCGGCCCTTCGGCACGAAGGACGGGCCGAGCCGCCACCGCTCGGGCACGTCCGCGG
>JBOGGH010000193.1:0-5651 GCA_050743905.1 Acidimicrobiales bacterium | reverse complement strand
AGTCGGCGTAGGCCACCGACTCGGCCAGCGACAGGCCGTGGGCCGCCGCGTAGTCGTCCAACATGATGGCGCGGGCCTCGCCGATCGGGGGCAGCTCGGCCAGCCGACCGTCGTAGCGGCCGCCGGCCTGGCCCATCCGGGCGCAGACCACGTCGTCGAAGAGCGGGCGGACGGGGGCGACCACGAAGTCCAGCGCGCCGGTCACCAGCAGCGTGCGGTGGCCGAGCCGGCGGTGCTCGCGCACCCGGGCGAACCCGGCCGGGAAGGACCGGGCCAGCAGGTGGCGGTGGAACAGCTCCCAGGCGTCTTCGGCGAGCTGGTCGACCGGCGCGTCCTCGTAGCGGCGGTAGAAGGAGCGGAGGAAGTCGCCCCGGTCGCGCCGGTCCATGGCCAGGAGGGACGGCGCCTCCCGCACCAGCCCGGCCACGAAGGCGGCCCGCTTGCCGGCCGGCAGGTGGCGACTGGCCAGCCAGGCGTAGGCGTCCACCACGTTGGAGGCCACGAGGGTGTGCTCGAGGTCGAAGACGGCCAGGTGCCGGTCGGGGGAGAGCACGGCCCGGCGGGCCCGCTCGGGGCGCTTTTCCACCACCGAGCGCCCGGGCGTGGTGCGCACCCGGGCGTGGGCCACCACCGAGGGCAGGTGGACGTCGTGGACGTAGTGGTCCCAGTCGATGGCGGCCGGGTCGAAGGCGTAGGCAGCCCGGTCGGCGTCGTCCAGCGAGCCGGCCAAGGCCAGGAGCCGGTCGGTGCGGTAGCGGGCCTCGGTCTCGGTGTAGGCGCCGTAGAGCTCCACGTACCCGAGGGCCCGCGAGGCCAGGGCGTGGCGGTCCTCCAGCCGGGCGGAGAGGGCGGCCTGGCGGCCCCGGACGGGGAGCGCGGTGACCAGCTTCTCCACCGCCTCCATGGCCCGGGTGGCCCGGGTGAGCTGGCGCTGGACCCGGCCGCGCCCGGGGAACGACCACTGCGGCACGCTGATGGGCTGGCCCCGCTCGTCGTAGAGGGGGTGGCGGCCGAACCACTCCTGGACCAGCTCCACCAGCCGGCCGTAGCGGAGCGGGTTCCGCACGCCGGAGGCCACGTGGTAGACGGTCGGGCCCGCCGGGTCCGGGCCGCCGGCGGCCACTGCCATGAGCGCCGAGACCACCATGTCCACCGGGATCACGTCGATGACGCCCTCGGGCACGCCGGGGAACTCGCGCAGGAGGCCCCGGGCGTAGGAGACGATGATCGGCTCGGCCATGCGGAAGCCGCGGATCCAGCCGGGCCGGGGCTCGGCCAGCGCCGACTCGATGATGGAGGGGCGCACCACCGTGATGGGCACCGCCTCGGCCTCGGCCACCACGCCCACGCCGTGGCGGGCGACGAGCGCCCGCTCGCCGAGGGCCTTGGTGAACGGGTAGGCGTCGGGCCAGCCGAGCGCCTGGGCGCGCGCCGTGCCCGCCTCCACGAGCTGGCGCTTCACCCACTCCTCGCGGAGCCGCTCGCCCCGGGCGGCCAGGAGGTGCTCGCCGGCGGCGCCGAGCTCGCGACGCGCCTCCCGGGCGAACCGCCGCAACTGCTCCTGGCCCCGCGAGGCGGCCTCCAGGTCGCCGCGGAGGCGCCGGGCGTGGGCCACCTCGTCCTCCCAGCCCACGTCGAGCGAGTACCGGTTGTGGCTCAGCAGCTCCTCGCGGGCCTCGCCCTGGTGGGTGCCGGCCACGTAGGCGGTGGAGACGGCGATCAGGTGCGCCGGGCCGGTGCCCCCGGCCGCCGCCGCCTCGGCGCGGGCCCGGGCCACGGCGGCCGCCACGCGGGAGGGGCCCAGCAGGTTGATCTCGACCGCCTGGTCGAGGGGGGCGTCGAAGCTCACCGTGGCGGCCGAGTGGACCACCACGTCGGAGGCGGCCAGGAGCCGGCGGCCGTCGTCGTCCAGGCCCAGGCCGTCGCGGCCCACGTCGCCGGCCACGGCGGTGAGCCGGGCGGCCACCGCCCGGTCGAAGCGGTCGCCGTGCTCCTCCCGGAGGCGGTCGAAGCAGTCGTTCCGGAGGATCTCCCGGGTGGCCCGCTGCGCCGCCCCGGCCCGGCGACCCGGGCGGACGAGCACCACCACCTCGGCGTCCGGGAGGCGGCGGAGGATCCGCTCGACCAGCGCCGTGCCGAGGAAGCCGGTGGCGCCGGTGACGAAGAACCGCCGCCCGGCAAGCTGCTCCCCGATGGGCATCCGCCCTGTCTACCATCTGGTAGATCGGCTGTCTACCATCTGGTAGGCGCCGGCGTCCCGGGCCGCCTACCATGCGGTAGATGGCCACCGGCACGCCTGGCACGCCCGACCGGATCCTCGACGCCGCCCTGGCCTCCTTCGGGACCAGGGGCGTGGAGGCCACGTCCCTCGACGCGCTGGCCGGGTCGCTGGACCTCACCAAGCAGACCATCCTCTACTGGTTCCCCAGCAAGGAGGCGCTGCTGGCGGCAGTGATCGAGCGGAGCGCGGCCGAGCTGGCCGAGGCGCTCCAGGCGGCGCTGGCCGGGGCCGGCCCCGGGTGGGACCGGGTGGAGGCGGTGGTGCGCTCCGTGTTCCGCCTGGCCGCCCGCCGCCCCGAGCTGCTCGGCCTGGTGCGCGAGGCGGCGCGGCTGGGGCCCCCGGCGGCCACGCAGATGACGGCGGCCCTCCAGCCGCTGGTCGAGCGGGCCTCCAGCTTCCTGGAGGCGGAGATGGACGCCGGGCACATGCGCCGGCACGACCCCCACCTCCTGCTCTTGGCCATCTACTCCACGGTGATCGGGATGGTGACCGAGGTGGAGGTGCTGCGGGCCCTGGGCGAGGAGCCCACGGCCCGCTCGCTGGTGCGCCGCCGGGCGGACGTGCTGGCGCTGCTGCGCTCGGCCCTGGTGGTGGACGCAGGGCCCACGGTCACAAGGACGCGGTAATCGCGAGGTCGGTGAACAGTCCCGTACGCCTAGACGTACATACAGAGTAAGTACCATGGCGACATGGGCACCGTGGAGCACAAGCGTGAGGGACGGATCAACCTCCGGGTGAAGCCGGACCAGGAGGCTCGGCTGCGCGCTGCCGCAGAGGCCAACGGCGAGAGCCTCACGGGCTTCCTCCTCGCCGCCGGTGCGGAGCGCGCCGAGGTGGTCCTCGAACGCGCCGGGCGGATTGCCGTCGGCGCCGAGGCCTTCGAGCGCTTCGTGTCCGCGCTGGACGGCGGGCCCGAGCCGATGCCGGTCCTCATCCGGTACGCCTCGGAACCTGGTCCGATACCACCCCGGTGACCGGCCCTTTCCGGCCGGTCGAGCTTCTCTCGGACACCCACGATCTCGACGGGTTCGACTGCGGATCCCCCGAGCTCGACGGCTGGCTGCGAACCGTCGCTCGGGTGGCACGCGCCGCCGGGACGGCGGCCACCTACGTGCTCTGCCGGGACGAGCGGGTGGTGGGCTACTACGCCCTCGCCATGAGCTCGGTCGTGCATGCCACGGCGCCGTCGCGCCTTCGTCGTGGCATGCCGGATCCTGTGCCGGTGGTGCTCCTGGCGAGGTTGGCCGTGGACCGCGGCGAGCAGGGCCACCGGGTGGGCGGCCACCTGCTCGTGGACGCGCTCCGGCGGTGCGTGCGAGGTGGGCGGGAGTTCGGCGCCCGGGCGGTCGTCGTCGACGCGATCGACCCGGCCGCCGCGGCCTTCTACGAGCACACCGAGGCGGGCATCCCGTGGCCGAGCTGGACCAGTGGTCCCGGGCGCTTCGCGGAGCCGTGGTGGTTCGTCTCGGGGCTGCCCGGCTTCGAGGCCATGGCGCTCCGGGACAGCCCCATCGAATTCAAGCACCACGGGGTCTTCGTGAACGAGGGGGCGTTCGAGCGTGTCTGACCGCGCCAGTTCCTCCTCGAAGAGCTCTTCGGGCCGGCGCGGCGCCGCCCGGCGAACGATCCCTAGGCCGAGGAGCCGGCGCGGCAGAGCAGGGCCGCCGACACGCCGGCCGGCAGGCGGGCGCCGCGGGCGATCATCGCCGCCTCCAGCCGCATCGGGAGCCCGAGCGCGCCGTTGAGGGCGGCCGGGGTGCGGTCGAGGTCGGTGTGGCCGCCGCGGCCGCCGCGACGGCCGCGGTGCGGCGCGGTGCGCGACCGCCACCGCGAGGCCATGCGCATGGGCGCCACCGCCGGCAGGAGCAGCGTGTTGAAGTAGGTGCCGAAGGTCGGCCGCCAGCCGGCGGCCTCCGCCTGCGACTCCAGCGTGCCCAGCGTGTAGCGGCGGCGGTGGTGGAGCTGGACGTCGTGGTCGGTCCAGAGCCACTGGTAGGCGGGGACTGTGAGGAGCAGCGTGCCGCCGGGAGCCGCCACCCGGAGCAGCTCCCGCAGGGCGGCCACGTCGTGGTCCACGTGCTCGATGACGTCGCAGGCGAGCAGCAGGTCGAACTGCCGGTCCTGGAAGGGCAGCGCCTCCAGGCCGGCCTGCTGGACATGGTCCAGGCCCCGGGCCCGGCAGAAGTCCACGGCGCTGGCCGACGGGTCCACCCCCGAGGCCGGGCCGAGGCCGGAGAGCTCCACCAGGTTCCGACCGGTCCCGCAGCCGGCGTCCAGCAGGCGCGGCCGGGGCGGGAGGGCGGCTCGGTGGAGCAGGGCGCGGATGACGGCGCGCCGGCCACGGAACCACCAGTGGGCGTCCTCCAGCTCGTACATCTCGGCGTAGGCCGGCTCGTCCACCGTCCGGGACTGTAGCCAAGCGGCCGGCGTCCCGGCCGTTCGGCGGCCCACCCTTTCTGCCAGGGGGTACGCCGGGGGCCGTGGGCTACCATGACCGGGTTTATGCACCAGGACGCGCTGATGGCGCCGTCCCCGACCGCCGCCCCGGAGCCCGCACGGCCGGGCGGCGGCGGGGCCCGGGGGCCCCGGAGGTGGGCCGCCCGCCATCCGGTGCTGGTGGCCCTGGCCTGCTACCTGGTGCTCGGGGTGATCTTCTTCTGGCCGGGGCTCCTGCCCGGCCACACCGTGTCGGCCGCCGACTACCTGTGGAACGCGGCGCCGTGGAACACGTCGATCCCGCACGGCCTGCCCGTCCAGAGCCTCCACCCGTACCGCGTGGGGTCCAACCCCGAGCTGGTCGACGGCGTCACCGTGTTCGAGCCGTTCCTCCAGTACACGGCGTCGCTGCTCCCGCACGTCCCGCTGTGGGACCCCTACGTCATGGGCGGGATGCCGTACCTGGCCGACATGCAGTCGGCCGTCTTCTCGCCGTTCAGCCTCCCCGCCTACCTGTTCCCCTTCTGGTGGTCGCTCGGCGTCATCGCCCTCATGAAGGTGGTGGTGGCGGCCATGGGCGCCTTCCTCCTGGGCCGCGCCGTGGGGATGCGCACGGCCGGGGCCTTCCTCTGCGGGCTGGTGTTCGGCTTCGGCCTGTTCATGATCGCCTGGATCCCCTGGCCCCTGACCAACGTGTTCCCGCTCATCCCGTGGATGCTGCTGGCCACCGAGCGCCTCGTCCGCCGGCCCGGCGTGCTGCCGGCGGCCGCCCTGGCGGTGCTGGTGGCCATGCAGTGGTTCGGGGGCCACCCCGAGTCGAGCGTCTACGCCCTGCTGGCGGCGGGGGCGTGGTTCGTGCTCCGCCTCCTCCAGCGCCAGGGCGGCGGGGTGGTGGCCGCCGTGCGCTCGGCCGGCACGGGGGGGCGGCTCCGGG